>JAXDCR010000106.1:0-4815 GCA_034677845.1 Bacteroidales bacterium
GTCACCCCTTTGCCGGCTCTGCCGCTAACCGTGATCCTCATCTTACCGGGTTTAGGTTGCATGATGCATTGTGAGGCGAGCACCATCTCAACCTCGCTGGTTCCTATGCCAAAGGCAATGCACCCGAAAGCTCCGTGCGTGGCCGTATGGCTGTCTCCGCAAACAATTGTCATACCTGGCTGGGTGATACCCAGTTCAGGACCGACGACATGGACAATGCCGTTCCAAGGATGATTGAGTCCGAAAAGACGTATTCCGTGCCTTGCCGTGTTTTCTGTCAGCATGTCAACCTGTGAGCGCGACAACGGATCACGGATGGGCAGGTGCTGGTCTGTCGTGGGCACGTTATGGTCAGGAGTGGCGAATGTCTGCCGGGGCCTGAAAACTTTCCGGTTCCTTTTTTCAAGTCCCCTGAAAGCCTGGGGACTGGTGACCTCGTGTATCAGGTGCCTGTCTATGTAAAGCACGCTCGGACCATCCTGGATCTCTTCCACCACATGTGAGTCCCATACCTTGTCAAACAGTGTTCTTGCCAAAATAGTGTGATTATGAAATTATACAATTTTATTGATTGCATTTATAAAAGCCTCGACGGAAGCTGTCAGGATATCCGTATTGCCTGCAAAGCCATAATAGTTCTTCCCCCGGTTTTCAATCTGGATGTGCACTTTTCCCACGTCATCGCTTCCCCGGGTAATGGCCTGCACCAGGAATTCCTCCAGCCTGACGTTATGCCGCACGATGCTTCTGACAGCTTTAAAGGCTGCGTCAACGGGACCATTGCCCGATTCTGTGGCTGAGAAAAGCTCCCCGTTTATATTAAGTGTCACAGCAGCCATGGGAATGACCGATTTTCCGGAAATGATCTGAAGATGTTCCAGCCTGATGGCTTTTGCTCCTGCACTTTCTTCATTCCCGACCAGCATCTCCAGGTCTTCGTCCCTGATCTCCTTTTTTCTGTCAGCCAGCTCGAGGAATTTTTCATAAATGATCTCGAGCTGTTCACCTTCAACGGTATGTCCAAGATTGTGCAGGCGATGCTTAAGGGCAGCCCTTCCGCTTCTTGCCGTGAGAGCAATTATGGATTCACTGATGCCAACATCAACGGGATCAATGATCTCGTAGTTTTCCCTGTTTTTAAGAACACCATCCTGGTGAATCCCCGAGGAATGCGCAAAGGCATTTCTGCCAACGATGGCCTTGTTCGGCTGAACGGGCATGTTCATCAAAGAGGAAACAAGTCGGCTCGTCTTGTATATATTCTGTGTGTGAATGGCTGTGTCAATCCCCAGATGCTTCCTGCTTTTCATAATCATCACCACTTCTTCCAGCGATGTATTGCCTGCCCTTTCCCCAATGCCGTTTATGGTCACCTCGACCTGCCTTGCCCCGTTGATGACACCTGAAACCGTGTTGGCAGTTGCCATCCCGAGATCATTGTGGCAGTGTGTCGAAATGACTGCCTTGTGAATATTCTTCACATTGTCAACCAGATACCTGATCTTTTGCCCGTATTCCTCCGGAAGGCAGTAACCAGTTGTGTCGGGAATATTCACCACGGTAGCTCCGGCTTTTATGACAGCCTCAATTACTCTTGCCAGGTACTCATTGTCGGTGCGTCCGGCATCCTCTGCATAGAATTCAACGTCTTCAACATATTTCTTTGCATACCTGACTGCTGCAACTGCCCTTTCAATGATTTCCTCCGGCGTGGCGTTGAATTTGTATTTTATGTGATACGGTGAGGTTCCGATGCCGGTATGGATCCTTTTGCGCCTGGCATACTGAAGTGCCTCGGCGGCCACATCAATATCCTTTTCGACGGCACGGGTCAGAGCGCAAATCACAGGTTCCTTCAGATTCTTTGACAGGGCGACAACGGAATTGAAGTCTCCGGGACTTGAAATGGGGAATCCGCTTTCAATCACATCAACCCCCAATGCTTCAAGTGCCCTGGCAACCTCGATCTTTTCAACTGTGTTGAGCTGACAGCCTGGCACCTGTTCCCCATCTCTCAGGGTTGTATCGAATACATAAAGTTTATCGCTCATCTGACTGTATATTAAATTTTGACCTTTACCATAGTTAAGCCTGTCTCTGCGATGAATCCAGTTCATTCTTCAATCAAAAAGGCCATTCTCTGTTGCGAGAATGGCCCTTTTATATATGCTGATAAGTCTATACCATTCTCATGCCGGTGTCCTTAGGATACCCAGCAAAATAATTCCCAGAATGGCGATCTGACTTTTCATTGTTTTCTGATCAGCATGCAAAGGTAATGATAAAAATCATATTTCAAAATCCGGATGATTTTTTTTGTTCCTGTCATGCATTAATGAAAAATAATACCGGCATGTCGTTCGCTGGATGGCTTTATGAAAGCTATTCTGACATGGAATTCATCAGTTCCTCGGTCATTTCCAGATTATGGTATATATTCTGAACGTCATCAAGTTCCTCGAATTCCTCGATCATTTTAAGCACTTTCTGGGCCGATTCAAGGTCAAGCTTCTTGGTGTCGTTTGGCACACGCTGAAGTTGCGCATTCTCCACCTTAGCACCCATTTCATCCAGCTTTTTCTGCACGCGGCCGAAGTTTTCCACGGCGGTGGTGATAATGAAAACATCATCAGATAATTCAATATCATCCACACCTGCATCTATGATTTCCAGTTCAAAGCTTTCAGGATCGAAGTTAGCTTTCGGAACCGTAAACACCCCTTTCCTCTCAAAAAGGAAGCTCAGGGAACCGTTTGTTCCCAGACTTCCGCCCCTTTTGTTAAAAATGGCCCGGATGTTGCTTACCGTGCGCTGGTTGTTATCGGTCAAACATTCTATGAACACACCGATACCGTTGGGAGCATATCCTTCAAAAGTCACCTCCTGCAGGTTGGCTCCTTCGTGATTTGCCTTATTGATGGCTCTGTCAACGTTTTCCTTCGGCATATTGGCGCCTTTGGCATTCTGAACAGCCAGACGCAGACGCGGATTGTTCTCAGGGTAAGGGCCCCCTTCCTTCACGGCCATCTGGATTTCCTTTACGATGCGAGAAAACAATTTGCCTCTTTTGGCATCCAGGGCTCCTTTTTTGCGCTTGATGGTTGACCATTTGCTGTGACCTGACATGGCTGAGGTTTTTGTTTTTTGGCTTTTTTCTGCTGTTTCCTTCGCCTTTCAATATTGAAGGCGACAGGGTAAACAGCAGACAAAAATAATCATTTGAAATATTCCGAGAAAATCTTTTAACATGAACCACCCATGTCGGAAAATTGACACAACTGAGCGAAGCGATCTCACGAGCAAAGCGAGTAGCAAATATTGTTTGTCTGGGTGCGCCATACATTATTGAACTGGCTTAGGTGTCGGCCATTTTCAGGAATTATCCGTCACACTTTTTTATAAATCGGCATCTTCAGTTAAAGTGCATTTAAATGAGTGATTGTTCAACATATTCGCAGTAAATTTGTTTAACGTGTTACTACCAATCATTGATGCCAAGGACATTATTCAACATATTCAGGTTCTCGGGCTTATTAATGGCTTCCCTGGCCCTGACGGGAGGAGCGCCCGAAGACGATATCCGGATCCAACGGATAAAGGCAGCTTTGGATCGCTTCACAACAAATTATCCACAGCAGAAAATATACCTTCACACCGACAAAGCCAGTTATCGCGGAGGTGACGAAATGTGGATAAAGGCTTATTTGCTGAACGGCATTAATCATTATCCCGACAGCCTGAGCACTAACCTTTACATTGAGCTGTTCGGTCCCTCGCATACCCGCATTGGAATCAAGAGACTGCTGATGCTAAACGGTTACGGAAGCGGAAGTTTCCTGCTTTCAGATACCCTGCCTGAGGGACTTTATCAGTTGCGCGCCTATACAAGCTGGATGCAGAATTTTAATGTGGATTATTATTTCAGAAAGGATTTTCAACTGGCAAACCCGGGATACACAAGACTGATCTCACCAAGAGAAGCCCGTGAAAATGTGAGGAACATAGCAAAAAGAGAGGAACTGTCCGCAGATTTTGATGTTCAGTTTTTGCCGGAGGGAGGATCTATGGTATATGATCTTCCGGGTATAGTCGGTTTCAAGGCTGTCAACATGCTGGGCAAGGGAATAGCGGTCAGCGGAGAGGTCTATGACGACAAAAACAGACTCATCGTTTCATTCAGCGATCATTACAATGGCATGGGCACCTTTGAACTCACTCCCGTGCCTGGCCGGAGATATCATGCCATTGTGCATTACAACGGTGCGGATGCCAGGTTCAGTCTGCCCCGGCCGGCAGAAAAGGGATTGGCCATGACCGTACACGATTCACCCGATAAAATTACGGTAAACCTGCAGGTCAGTCCCCTCCTTCGAAAAGACAGGGCTTATGATGAGGTTTTTGTGACGGGACAGGTAAGAGGGATTCTATACTTTCAGACTGTACAAAAACTGAGTGATGGCAAAGGAAGTGTCGTGATAGAAAAATCTTTCTTCCCTTCCGGTATTGTACAGCTCACCGTGTTCTCCGGGAACAGTGAACCCTTGGCGGAAAGGCTTGTCTTTGTTGACCATCATGACCGGATGAACATCAATTTTGATGCATCGGATGTGCAAACGGAAGGTGGATTGAGAACCGAACTTAACATCAGGGTTACTGACAGCCGGGGAAAACCTTTGCGCTCCAATCTTTCACTTGCAGTGACAAGAAACAGATCTGGTGCAGCTTTGCCTGTTCAGACACATATCACCAGTTACATGCTGCTTGCTTCTGATCTGAGGGGTACTGTTGAAAACCCTGAATATTATTTCAACAGTG
>JAXDCR010000107.1:0-7356 GCA_034677845.1 Bacteroidales bacterium
TACGACACGCTGGGGGAAGCTACCGTTCTTGTCACGGCGGTGATCGGGATTATGGCAGTATTGCGATTAAAGGGCAAAAAATAGTTGTCATGAAGGGAATGACGGTAATTGTTAAAAAAACCACCCAAATTCTGGCTGGCATTATTTTTCTGTACGGAACCTATGTTATCATTCACGGTCACCTGACCCCGGGCGGCGGATTTGCCGGCGGAGTGATCGTTGCCGCAGCTTTCATTCTGGTTACCCTGGCATTCGGAAGCGATTTTCTGAACCTGAAGAGGGAAGAAACAGGCTCAACTTCGATGGAAAATATTTCGATTCTCATCGTGGCTCTCCTGTCTTTGACGGGATTGCTCTTTGGAGCAAGGGTATTCTTCCTGAATTTCCTTCCGAAGGGTACTGTCGGGGAACTTGTCAGTGCCGGTGTATTGCCCCTCTACAACATTTTCATTGGTATAGAGGTTGCCATGTCAATTTTTGTGATTTTCCTGTCACTCGTGATTTACAAAGAAGAGGAAGATTCGCCATGATAACTTATTTGCTCTGTTTCGCATTGTTCCTTACCGGTTTATACGGTGTGATAACACGCCGGAACCTGATAAAAATAGCCATTTCAATGAGTATCATGGAGGTGAGTATTTTTCTTTTCCTTGCCCTGATAGGATACATGGAGGGCGGAGAAGTTCCGATAGTCAATCCTGCCGACCCGGAAAAGGTTTACGTCGATCCGCTTCCGCAGGCCATGGTGCTCACTGCCATTGTAATCGGACTGGCAACAACTTCCCTGATGCTGGCCATGATAATCAGGATTTACAGAAAATACAAGACTTTTGATATCAGAGAAATTAAAAACCTGAGGGGCTGACAATGAATCATTTGATACCAATTCTGGTGATGACACCGCTTGCCAGTGCATTTGTCATAATGATCCTGTCAAGGTTTTTCAGGCAATTCCCGAGGTATTTCACTGCATTGATCATGCTTGTTCTGTTAATAATCAGTTATTACTCACTGATACATATCGATGCAGGATTGTCCGTATACAAGGTCGGCGGATGGGAGCCGGTGAATAAAATTCCAGTGGGCATATACATGGTGCTGGATGGCTTCTCCGCCGTTATGCTGTGCATCATCAGCACCATCGGCTTTTTGTCTGCTGTTTATTCATTTTCCTATGTGAACCGTTACACCGGTGGCAATTACTACTATGCACTTTTCTGCCTTATGGTGGCCGGAATGAACGGGGTGGTGCTGAGTGGTGACCTGTTCAACATCTTTGTATTTCTTGAGGTTTCAGTCATTTCGTCATATGCCCTTGTGGCATTTGGGGTGGAAAAGACTGAACTGGAAGCTTCCTTTAAGTATCAGGTGCTTGGAGGAATCGCATCATTCCTGATCCTTATCGGGATCGGCCTGATCTACTGGAAGACCAGGACACTCAATCTGGCCGACATTAAGGAAGTATTCAAGGCAGGCTACGACCGTACCTTCTATATTTTTATCCAATTGCTCATGCTCAGCGGTTTCGGTCTTAAAGCGGCAATCATGCCGTTTCATGCCTGGCTGCCCGACGCCCACTCTTCGGCCCCCTCTCCCATATCAGCCATGCTTTCCGGCGTATTCATCAAGGCCGTTGGCATTTATGTCATCATCAGGCTTTTCTTCAACATGTTCGTCATCAGCGAGGACATGGCGATGCTCATTACAACCCTGGGCACGCTGTCCATGGTAGCCGGCGTATTCCTGGCAGTCGGCCAGTGGGACATGAAACGGTTGCTGGCTTACCACAGCATCAGCCAGATGGGTTATGTCATCCTCTCGGCAGGCGTAGGGATGATCATGATTGCCCGCGGAGCCAGATACAGCATAACCGCACTGGCAATTGCCGGAGGATTATTCCATCTGATAAACCATGCCGTGTTCAAGGGCCTTCTGTTCCTTTCTGCCGGTGCAGTGGAATACAGACTGGGTACGCGAAACCTGAAGGAAATGGGAGGCCTTTCATCTGTGATGCCTGTGACCTCGGCAACTTCCTTTATTGCGTCCATGTCAATTTCCGGGATACCCCCATTCAATGGTTTTTTCAGCAAACTGATCATTATCATTGCCTGCATTCAGGCAAGGTTTTACCTGCTGGCTTCACTGGCAGTGATAGTCAGTATAATAACGCTGGCTTCCTTCCTCAAGTTGCAGCGATATGCCTTTTACAACAAGCCGCCGGAAGGACCGGTCAGCAGTGCCCGGGAGGTTGCCCTGCCGATGACTTTCAGCATGGTAACCCTGAGTATCCTTTGCCTGGCTCTGAGTATGCTGGCTTTTCCGGCCATCAGGGATGCGGTACTTAAACCTGCCATAGATATGTTGATCTATTCAGGCAGATATACACTAAATATAACCGGCATGTGATATGAGGTACATGACACTGTTCATACTGTCGCTCATTCTCTGGCTGCTGCTGACTTTCAGCATAACGTTGCCCAATCTCATAGTGGGATCAGTCATTTCACTGATCACCACCCTGATCTTCGGAAAACACTTCGTGCGGAATGTCTATAAGTTTCTCGAGCCCCGCCGGTATTTCTGGTTGATTGTCTATTTATTTGTGTTCGTTTGGGCGTGCATCAGGGCAAACCTGGACGTGGCATACAGGGTCCTTCATCCTGCCATGCCGATCAGACCAGGCATTGTTAAAGTGAAAACCGTGCTGAAATCAGACTTCGCACGGACAGTTCTGGCCAATTCAATCACAATGACTCCCGGTACCATATCAGTCGATATTATTGATGATTACCTTTACATTCACTGGATTTATATCCGTTCGGAGAATCCGGAGGTTTACACTCCGATGATACTTGGGCGCTTTGAGAATTACATAAAAAAGATACTGGAATGACTGATTTCCTGAGCATATTGCTTTATGTACAGATTGCCTTAAGCGGTGTTTGTATTTACAGAATCATACGGGGTCCCACCATACCTGACAGGATGGTCGCCATTGACATATTCGGGATACTGGTCGTTGGGGTATGCGCCATTGTTTCCATTCAAACCGGGCGCTCCTTTATACTTGATATAGGCCTTGCATGGATCATCCTGAGTTTCATCGGCACCCTGGCTCTTGCGAAGTATCTGAGCGGTAAAAAACTAAACGAATAATATGATCAGTGACATTTTTCTGTCTGTCGGAGTACTTTTTAACCTGTTCGGATGCATCGGGTTGATAAGGCTTCCGGATGTATATAACAGGCTTCAGGCTGCAACCAAATGTGTGACGCTGGGTACATGCAGCATTTTACTGGGAGTTGTTCTTCATGCCGGATTCAGCAGTGCAGGAGTCAAGGCCATTGTGGCCATTCCGGTGCTTTTCTTTGCATCCACCGTGGCGGCACATGCACTGATCAGAGGTGCCTATCATTTTGGAATCAGACTGGGTAAAAAAAGCATCAAAGACGATTATAAAGATGTAGCCACATGACATATCCCAAGCTCAGAGAAATAAAGGAGGCCCTTGGTTCCTTGTTTTCGCCGGCCTATACGACAAAGTTCCCAAAAGAACCGCATGTTCCTTTCGCCAGGTTCAGGGGCAAACCGGTTGTTAACAATGAATACTGCGTCGGCTGTGAAACCTGCGCCAATGTGTGTCCTTCAGGCGCCATTACGTTTACCGATCACAAAGACAGGCATGTCAGGATTATTGAAAGAAATTTCGGGTTGTGCATTTTCTGCGGCCAGTGCGAAGAACATTGCATTACAAAAAAGGGGGTGAAACTGAGTGACACCATATTTGATCTGGCCACCTTCAACCGGGATGAACTTGTCGAGAAGCAGGAAAAGGAACTGCTTGTCTGTGCACATTGCCAGGCAGTGATCACAACAAAGGAACATGTGCGTTTTATCCATAACAAGCTGGGACCGATTGCCTTTTCTTCGATACTGAACCTGAATGTGCTCAATGAACACTTGAAACTTGCACAGGCAGATCAGGTTTCAGTGAATATATCCGATGATCTGAAGCGCAAGGACATGTTCAATGTCATTTGTCCCAATTGCCTCAGGAAAACCCTTCTCAAATCGCTTTGACCGGTGCTGGCATCGCTCCGGAAACTCATTCGCCGCACTGACAAAAGAATCGTTTTTGTCGGAATCGGGAATGTTCTTCATCGGGATGACGGCGTGGGAGTATATATATCCCGGCAAATCACAGAAAGAAATAATATCCGGGTTATCCATGCTGAGGTGAGTATTGAAAACTATATTGGCAAGATCAACTCCCTGCATCCGGATTTCATTGTGCTGATCGACAATGTGTTTTTCAATAAAAAACCCGGCTACTGCAGGCTTATACCTGCCGGCAACCTGCTGGATTTCACAACAAACACCCATAATATATCCCTTGGGAAAATATCGGAACTGTTTTCGGCCAGGGTGCTGATGCTGGGCATTCAACCCCTTATCATTTCATTTGGTGAGGAAATGTCACCCGAGGTGAAAAGAAAAGCCGATGAAATCATTAAGGCAATCAACGGCGGGGACTGAACGCAGCTTCCTTATCTTTAATACTTTCTTGGGAAAGGGATACCCTGTCAAACTGGCAAAAGGTTCCGGTTGATCAAAAAAATGTTGCTGTTTTTTGATTTTTATCTTATTTTGTATTAATTTGATGAAAATTGAGAATCTAAATATAGGAGGGTAATTTATGACAAAGAATTTGATCTCGGTAAAAGTGAAATGCCACTTTTGTCACAAATCCTTTATGGATTACACCCGTTTTCTCAATGCCAAACCCAGCATTAAGCTTCATATTGAACATGCCGGCAATCAGGGAGTCATTCATTTATGCTCAAGTTACGGTTGTTATGACAAATCTTCTGATATCGAGCTTGTTGAAAATGAAATTGTCAGGTTATCATGTCCCCATTGCAATAAGGAACTTCCTTCTTCCGCAACCTGTGATCTTTGCGGTGCCACGCTGGTCTTCTTCGATCTTGAAAAAGGAGGCAAGGTACATATCTGCCCAAGAATAGGATGCAAAAAACATGCGGTGTCTTTTGAAGACATATACTCCACCCTTACCGCATTTTATGAAGAGTATGGGTACGGTGCCGCTGACAACGACTTTTAAGCGGCATCCGGCCATGAATGCTGACTGATTCTTCCCATCCTGCCATTGAAAGTTTCCTGACAACTTTTTGACGATTTCTGCCATTATCTGCCTTATTTCCTGTTTCAGGTAGTCAGGATATTTTTATATTAGACCGCTTAAAACCATTGACACGGTATACCGCCCGCTGCGGAAAGATTTTGCTGATTTATTTGCAGATAAGTTTATCTGATCTTACAGCGACGTGTATTTTTTTATTTTTTTCTTGAAACTGAACGTTATTTTTGTTTTATTTGTGAATTGGTTCACAATTGTGCGATGTAAATTAATCAAAGCTTTTAATGTAACAACAGTATGAACACAGCTGTCATAAATATCCTGGAGAAATACGGCAAAGACAAAACCAGACTAATGGATATCCTTATCGACTGTCAGTCTGCATTTGGTTACATCCCTCAAGATGTGACCAGGGTGATTGCAGCGGAACTGGGCATGTCGGAAGCGGATGTGGAGCAGACTATCTCGTTTTATCATTTCTTTTCCCAGAATCCGGCCGGCAAATATCAGATCTATTTAAACAACAGCGTGGTGGCTAATATGATGGGAAGGGATTTGGTGCTCCAGGCCTTTGAAAAGGAGCTTGGTATCCAGGTCAACCAGGTTACGGCCGACGGAATGGCGGGACTTTTTGACACCTCATGCATCGGGATGAATGACCAGGAACCTTCCGCCATCATCAATGACCGGATTTTCACACGGCTGACACCTTTCCGCGTCAAGGAAATTGTCCGCGACATGAAGGCCGGCAAGAATGTGGACGACATGTATGCCGCCGATTACGGTGACGGGGAAAACCGAAATGAACTGATACGCTCCGTGGTGTCAAACAACATCCGTAAAATCGGCCCCCTTCTGGACAGAAATTTCAAAGCGGGACAGGCCATAGAGAGGATCATCAACATGAGCCCGCAGGAGATTATCGATGAGATCAAGAAATCCAACCTCAGGGGAAGGGGCGGTGCCGGTTTTCCGACTGGTCTCAAATGGGAATTCTGCAGGAATGCCTCCGGTGATAATAAATATGTATTCTGCAATGCCGACGAGGGAGAACCAGGGACCTTCAAAGACAGGGTCATCCTTACCGAAAGGCCTGCCATGCTGTTTGAAGGTATGACCGTTGCAGGATATGCCATCGGCGCAACGGAGGGCATTCTTTACATACGTCATGAATACAGATACCTCAGGTCATACCTGGAATCCATCCTTGACCAAGCCCGCAAACGCCTTTTACTTGGTAAGGACATTCTGGGGAAGAAGGGTTTCAGTTTTGACATACGCATTCAGTTCGGGGCAGGGGCCTATGTCTGCGGGGAAGAATCGGCCCTGATAGAGTCGGCTGAAGGCAAGCGGGGTGAGCCAAGGGACAGGCCTCCGTTTCCGGTGGAGAAAGGTTACCTGGATATGCCGACTGCCGTGAACAATGTCGAAACCCTTTGCACGGCTGTCAGGGTGATCCTTAACGGGAGCGAATGGTATAAATCGCTGGGGACCAAAGAATCGACCGGAACCAAGCTGCTGAGCGTCTCAGGTGATTGCCGCTTCCCGGGCATATATGAAGTTGAGATGGGAATGCCGGTAAATGATATCCTGGATATGGCCGGGGCGATCAGGGAAGAAGTCCAGGCGGTGCAGGTGGGCGGACCGTCCGGAGTCCTCATTGCCCCGAATGAATTTCACCGCCTGATCGGCTTTGAAGACCTTGCCACAGGAGGTTCCTTCATCATTATCGGAAAATCCAGGGACCTTTTAAAGGATGTTGTGTTGAACTTCACCGAATTTTTCATTGAGGAATCCTGCGGCAGCTGTTCTACGTGCAGGATTGTGCCCACCCTGTTGCGGAGCAGGCTGATCAAAATACTCAGTAAAAAGGGAGTGGAATCAGATCTCGACGACCTGGCCAAATGGGGCAGAATACTGAGGGCAAGCCGCTGTGGCTTGGGACAGACAGCCGGCAACCCGATACTGTCAAGCCTTAAGAACTTCAGGCACCTGTATGAAGAAAAAATTCAGAAGAATAAAAGCTTTGACAGCGGTTTTGACCTGAATGCAGCCGTCAAGGAATCATGCGAAGCTACCGGAAGATTTTCAAATATATAAATTCAAGTTACCATGAGTCAGTTTGTGAATTTTACAATAGATGGCAAAGAATGCAAAGCTGAAAAGGGAAAATATATAGTTGATGCCGCCAAAGAAAA
>JAXDCR010000108.1:0-8923 GCA_034677845.1 Bacteroidales bacterium
TCTTCCTCTGTCACGACAGTATCAAGCTTTTGCCTGACATAGCTCTGTTCATAGGTATATATAAGTAACGAAGTTCTGTAGTTCTGTATTTGCTGATCAACGTTTTTTTCCTCGTCTGTCAGGTTCTGCTCTGCCTTGTTCAGTATCAGCTGGTTCCGGATCCATTTTTCAATGTAATCACTTGCGAAGGATGCACTGTCGTTTGGTGACAGGCCGTACGGCATGGCGGAGGCAAGGTCGTCTGAATACAGATAATTATCAAGTACCCTGGCGATTGCCTTATTCTTCTCATTCTTGGGGTTGCTGCCGCACGACAGCATAAGGGCAGGGAGAAATATAAGCATCTGTAATCTCATGGCCTGTATTCATTTTTCAGTTTATCCAGTGTTTCAGGGTATGTAACCACGGTGTGGGCATTCCTTAATTCTTCAATCCATTGTTTATCAAGATTATCCTGGTAGTCAGCTATCACTTGTCCCCTGGCCTCCATAAAAGTCTTGCAGGCAGGCGGCCACACTTCATTTACAACGATGATTTGCCGTCCCTCCTGGTCACCGGTTACGAATTTTGCCCCTTTCTTGAACTTTATCTGGTCAGCCAGCTGATCCTGGCCTTTTTCGACCCTCAAATCTTTTACAGTTATGCAGGGCAGGGCTTCTTCACCGCAGACCGCATTTATGAACTCCTGTGGTGACTGGTTCCGGCTCACCCTTTTCCTTGACATCCTGACCACTTTTGAGGCCAGAGAAGGATCCTGCAGGGAATAGATTGAAACATCGGCCCTTTCCTGCCACATATAATCCCCACGGTGCAATGAAAAATAGGTTGACAGTCCCGTTGAATCCTCCGATGCCCTGTTCCAGATTTTATCCTGTGACAGGTTGAAAAGAAGGATGCCATCATGGTACTCCCGCATCAGATTTCTGAACTCCGGATACTTGTCTTCCAGCCTGTTGTCTTCATATCTCAGCAAAAGGGCATTGAGCATATCGTCGCAAGCAGAGCTCACAATGTCATAAAAGGACTGGTTCCTTGAATAGCTGCCGGCTGATGACAAGTATGCGGCAAGGTCCTTCTGGGTGTAATCCGTTCCTGCGATCCTGATGACCGGATCAGTCATTTCTCTGGTGTAAACGGGAACCCACCGCCCGCTGTATATTGAGCTGTCAAGCAATAAGGCCATGGACTTCAAATTATTATCGTACACGGTGCAGCCCGTTTCCTCACAAATTCTCCGAAGGCATGCCTGTTCAGACCGTCTGATGCGTTCATCACCCAGCACTTTTTCTCTGAGAGAGGCCTCCATTTCCTCAAAGGTTCCAAAATCGCGTTTTCCAATCAGCTGAAATATGTGCCATCCATAGTCAGAACGAAGCGGAGGGGTGAAGCTGCCGCTGTCGGTCAGTGAAAAAACAGCCGTTTCAATGTCAGGAGGAAGCTCGCCGGAGCGTATCCACCGCATCTCACCTCCTGATCCGGATGTGCTTGCATCTTCGGAACTGTCAGAGGCAAGGGTTTCGAAATCATATCCGTCGAGGAGCATCCTGTAAAAAGACTGGATGCGGTTCCCTGCGGCAAGTGAGGACGTGTCATCCGGTGCACCGGTTACCCTGATCATCAGGTGCCTCAGCTTGATCTCCCCCAGCGCTTTTCTTTGTGCATTGACTTTTATGATATGGTAGCCGTAGGATGTCCTCACAGGCATTGATATTTGACCAACAGGAGTCTGGTACGCCGCCTCCTCGAAAGGGAATACCATTGTAAAGGCGCTGAACCAGCCAAGGTCTCCCCTGTTGGCATTAACGCTCGGATCCTCGGAAAACTCCAGCGCCGCCTGTCCGAAATCCGCGCCGTCAAGGATTCTGTCCCGCACGGCCATTATTTTTCTATATGCCTCAAGGGTATCTGAGCTTCCGGCTTCTTCAGGCAACAGCACCATGATATGGCTTGCGTTGACTTCATGGATGGTCCGGTAATAAGCATCCTGAATCAGCCGCGAGGTCACCTGGCCGTCTCTCAAATACGGTTTTGCCAGTTGTGACCGGTAGCCTGCCAGCTCGCTGACAAAGGCGGGAACCGTATCATATCCCAGCATCCTGGCCTCATGTACCTTAAGCTTGAAGTTAATGAACATCTGAAGGTATTCTTCCAGTGATGTTTCAGCATAACCCGGGATGTTTTTATTCTTGTCGTAAACCCACCTGAATTCAGCCAGTGTGGTGGGCTCCCCGTCAATTGTAAAAAGTACCCCGTCCTGTGAAAGTACAGGGGGACAAAGTGCTAAAAACAGAACGGCAACGATTGATGAGTTATGCATGCTTTTATGAACTTCAGACAGCCACCGTCTATCTGCTGTAATTGGGGGCCTCCCTGGTGATCGTGACATCATGGGGATGGCTTTCGACAACTCCCGAAGACGTCACGCGGACAAAGCTGGCCTTCATCAGTGCCTCTATATTGGCTGCTCCGCAGTATCCCATTCCGGCTCTCAGACCGCCCACCAGCTGGTAGACAACCTCTGAAAGTGTACCCTTGAAGGGCACCTGCGCCACGATGCCTTCAGGCACAAGCTTTCTGACATCCTCATCCGGATCCTGGAAATACCTGTCACCCGAACCCTTCTGCATGGCCTCGATGGAACCCATGCCACGATAGGACTTATATTTGCGGCCGTTGTAGATGATGGTTTCGCCGGGTGATTCCTCGACACCGGCAAAGAGTGACCCAGCCATGATCGCATCAGCGCCGGCAGCGATGGCCTTTACCATGTCGCCTGAATAGCGGATGCCTCCGTCTCCGATTATAGGAATGCCGCTTCCCTTAAGGGCACGTGCCACTTCAAAGATAGCAGAAAGCTGAGGGACTCCCACCCCGGCAATTACCCTTGTCGTGCATATGGAGCCGGGTCCGATACCCACCTTAACGGCGTCTGCCCCTGCCTCGGCAAGATCCCTGGCTGCATCTGCCGTGGCTATGTTGCCGACGATCATATCCAGGGAAGGATATTTCTTCTTTGCTTTCCTGAGGGTTCTAATCACATTCTGGGAATGACCGTGGGCGGTATCAATGACAATCGCATCTACATCGCTCCTGACAAGAGCTTCCATGCGGTCAAAGGTATCCTGCGAAACACCGACTGCCGCGGCCACCCGCAACCTGCCCATGTTATCCTTGCAGGCATTGGGTTTATCCTTTGCCTTGGTGATATCCTTATAGGTGATCAGACCGATGAGCCGGTTGCCATCATCAACCACCGGAAGTTTTTCGATCTTGTACCGCTGCAGGATCTCGTCATCCTTTTCAAGATCCGTTTCCTGATGGGTTGTAATGATATTCTCACGTGTCATCACGGCGCTGATGGGCTTGGTCACCTGCTGCTCGAAACGGAGGTCCCGGTTGGTAACAATGCCCACCAGCTTGTGCTGGCGGTTCACAACCGGAATGCCGCCGATGTGGTATTCCTGCATCAGGTTTAGAGCGTCGTTCACCGTGGCATCGGGACTTATGGTGATCGGGTCGAATATCATCCCATTCTCTGCCCTTTTGACCATCTTGACATGCCTTGCCTGATCCTCCACCGACATATTCTTATGTATCACACCTATGCCACCTTCACGTGCTATGGCAATGGCAAGTGTGGCTTCTGTCACCGTGTCCATGGCCGCCGAGACAATGGGCGTGTTAAGCTTGATGTGCCGCGTAAGGCTTGAGGTGATGTCAACATCTTTCGGAATGACCATCGAATAGGCAGGTACCAGCAGCACATCGTCAAAAGTCAGTGCCTCGGAAATGATTCTTTCGGATAGCATAGGCTGAATATTACAGAATTTTGCGAAGTTACAAAAAAAAACACTCAGGCCTGGTCAGTAATTATTACTTATCTTTGATCTGAGGTCATGCGATCATCTGTTCTGGCATAATTTTATTCATCAGCGTATCCGAATATGACAGCCGACCACATTGAAATCCTTCGAAAGTACTGGGGTTACAAGTCTTTCCGAAAGGGGCAGGAGGAAATCATACAGTCCGTGCTGGAAGGGAAGGATGTACTGGGACTGATGCCGACCGGAGGGGGCAAATCACTGACTTTCCAGGTCCCTGCCATGATGATGCCGGGATTGTGCCTGGTGATCACCCCGATCATAGCCCTGATGAAAGATCAGGTAAACAACCTTCGGAAGATGGATATAAAGGCCATTGCCATTCATTCGGGATGTACCCGTGAGGAAATTGACATAGCGCTGAACAACTGCCTTTACGGCGGTTATAAATTCCTGTATGTTTCACCGGAGCGGACCGGCACTGAGCTTTTCAGGATCCGCTTCAGCGAGATGCCGGTCAGCCTGATCACTGTGGATGAAGCACACTGCATTTCACAGTGGGGTTATGATTTCAGGCCTTCCTACCTGAGGATCTCAGAGCTCAGGGCCCTTCGTCCTGAAATTCCCTTTCTGGCGCTGACAGCAACTGCAACTCCTCCGGTCATTGAGGATATCCAGCAAAAGTTGCTTTTCAGGCAGAAGAACCTGATCAAAACCAGTTTCAAGCGTGAGAACCTGATATACACCGTGCTGCAGTCTGAAAACAAGGACCGGGATCTCGCAGGGCTGATACGGAAGATGAAAGGCAGTGGGATCGTATACGTCCGCAGCCGGCGCAAATGTGTTGAAATCGCAAGGGCACTGGCAAAGGATGGGGTGTCAGTTGCCTGTTATCATGCGGGACTCGACCATGGGGTCCGCAATGAAGTACAGCAGGATTGGACTATCGGCAAGACCAGGGTCATCGTGGCGACAAACGCTTTTGGCATGGGTATTGACAAGGCAGATGTGCGGTTTGTCATCCATATGGACTTCCCCGACTCTCCGGAAGCCTACTTCCAGGAAGCAGGTCGTGCAGGCAGGGATGGCGGGAAAGCCTGGGCGGTATTGTTGAGTTCACCGGCAGACAAGGTTTTCGTACCCCAGCGCACCGAAGCTAACTTTCCTGAGCTTTCAGTCATAAAAAGCACCTACAGTGCCCTATGCAATTACTTCCAGCTGCCTGTAGGTGCCGGCAAGGGTATGGCATTTGACTTCGACCTGCAGGAATTTGCCAGTACCTACCGCCTGTCAGCCTACACTGCTTTCAGCAGCCTGAAGATTCTGGAGCATGCCGGGTACCTTGAGCTGACCGAAGAGATCAACAATCCGTCAAGGATCAGGTTTCTGCTGAACAGAGATGATTTGTACCGTTTTCAGGTTTCCAACGCCCAGTTTGATGCTTTCATCAGGTTGCTGCTGAGATCATACACCGGCGTATTCACTGAGTACACTGCCATTGACGAAACCCTGCTGGCAGGCAAAGCCGGTGTTGACCAGGAAGTTGTCAGGCAGTACCTTGTCAAACTTCAGACACTTAAGGTGATCAGCTATGTTCCAAGGAAACGCACCCCTATGGTTGTCTTTCTGGAAGAAAGGCTGGATGAGAAATCGCTTTTCGTGTCACAGGAGAGTTACCAGATGCCCAGGGCAAGATACAGGGAACGGATTGAGGCCATGCTCAGATACGCTCAGACCATGGATAAATGCCGCAGCCGGTTACTTCTGGAGTATTTCGGTGAAAGCAGCACCGACAACTGCGGTGAATGCGATGTGTGCAGACTGCTTCACCAGCAGGAGGTCCGGCGTGATGAATTCAACACTATCCGTGAGGAGGTTGTTGCCGTGCTGGCGCTGCAGCCTTTGCCCCTCGATGAACTGGCCGGCATGGTGGCGGTGCCCCGTGAAAAGCTGATCAGCGTGATTCAGTGGATGGTTGACAATAAATACCTGCTGCTGCAAAATAACAGGCTTTCGCTTAACCGGGGGCAGGGTTAGAACTTTTTGCGCTCATCTTCCCTGCGGGTTTGCAATATTATTAAATTTACAGTCATAATTAGGCGGGTCAGCATGATGGATCATATGCGCCATACACAAGTAAATGAATTTATGACAGCGGCAGAAGGTTACTGCCGCCTCCTTGAGAAGGCAGCTGCCTGCACTGCCGGTGATTTTTTCACCCGTATCCAGCAATACCTGCCTTATTTATACCAGAAAGCTGCTTTGCTGACCAAACCAAAATATTGTTATGAGGAGGGCTCACGCAATTTTGTTAGCGAGGACGATTATGCAAGAATACATGATGTCATACAGCAGAAAATTGAGCTGTGCATGGGTATCAGGAAGATGTATCCGGATGTTCGTCCTCCCCGTTATGAGATGCTTAGTTTCAGCCTTGCCGAAATCCTTACCGATATCTACCTGGAAGTCAAAAATATAGGTTTCCTGTACAGGAGCGGGGTCCCTCAGGCCGTCAACGATGCAATCTGGCTTGCCTGTAAGGGTTTTGAGAAACAACTTGGTTCACATCTGGCGGAAGCCATCAAAGCTCTTCATCAGATGCTCTATGATCACAGCTTTGAAGGTGCACGGGCCTTGCAGAATGATGATTTTGCTGACAAAGACGAGGAGGGCGATTCCTGGTACACCGATGAGCAGGAGGAGATCTATGAAGATGACGAATGAAGGTTTCTTTTGCAGAAAGATCGAGGATGATTATATCAGGACGCTGGAGGTTAAAACCTTTCCCGGCACCGTCAGTGTGATAGACAGCAAGGAAGCATTTGAGAAGGTTGTGCCTTTGCTGCAGCATATTGATATATTCGGATTCGATACGGAAACCAGGCCTTCTTTTAAAAAAGGCCGGGTAAACCGGGTTTCGCTGCTGCAGCTGGCCACCGCCGAAAGAGCCTTTCTTTTCAGGGTCAACCGGATCGGTATGCCTGATGCCATCGTCCGGCTTCTGTCGTCAGACAGCGTTATAAAAGCCGGGGTGGCCATTCGTGATGATCTCAGATCGCTCTGTAAGCTCAGGGCATTCATTCCACGGGGCTTTGTTGACCTTCAGGAATATGTGAAACAACACGGCATCGAAGACAGCGGGTTGCGAAAACTGACAGCTAACATACTGGGATTCAGAATTTCCAAGAGATATCAAACCTCAAACTGGGAGCAGGAAATTCTTTCTCCTGAGCAACTTGCCTATGCCGCGACTGATGCATGGGTCTGCCATCAGATCTATTGCAGGCTCAGTAAACTTAAAACTGCCGGATAGGTTACCGGCGGTATTTGAAGGGCACAGATTCAGTTCATGCCGGTTTCCAGAGAGGATATCGCTCAGGCCCCGTAAACACTGGAGGAGGTCTCACCGCCTTTCCCTGTCCAGTTGGTATGAAAAAAAACTCCCCTGGGATGATCAACCCGTTCATAGGTGTGTGCTCCGAAGTAGTCGCGCTGTGCCTGAATGAGGTTGGCAGGCAGCTTTTCAGTACGGTATCCGTCATAGTATGCCAGTCCCGATGATATGGAAGGAACCGGTATCTGGTTCATGATGGCTGCATGCACCGTTCTTCTCCAGCCCCTGTCGGCATTCACCAGCTTCCCGATGAAATAGGGGTCAACCATCAGGTTGGAAAGTTGCGGGTTTTTTTCATAGGCATCCCTGATCTTTTCAAGGAAGGCCGATCGGATGATACATCCCTCTCTCCACATCAGGGCTATGCTGCCCATGTTAAGGTCCCATCCGTACTGCATGGAAGCAGCTTTCAGCAGGGCAAATCCCTGTGCGTACGATACGATCTTGGAAGCCAGCAGGGCATCCTTGAGGTCACGGATGAGTACATCCCTGTTTGCTGCACCGGTTTTGCCAGCCTCCACCGGCATCAGGGCAGCAGCCTGTCGTCTTTCATTTTTCATGGCAGAAAGAGCGCGGGCAAACACGGCTTCCGTGATGAGCGTCAGGGGCACACCCTGTTCAAGGGCTTCAGTACCCGTCCATTTGCCTGTGCCTTTTTGTCCCGCCGCATCCAGTATCTTTTCAAGCAACGGCATTCCATCTTTATCGGTGTGATCCATGATGTCACTGGTAATGCCTATCAGGTAGCTGTTAAGGTCACCCTTGTTCCAGTCTGCAAAAACGCGGTGCATTTCTTTATGATTCAATCCGGCTACATTCTTTAAAATATGATACCCTTCGCAAATCAGTTGCATATCACCGTACTCGATGCCATTGTGCACCATTTTCACGAAATGGCCCGCCCCGTCATTCCCCACCCAGTCGCAGCAAGGAGTTCCGTCACCAGCTTTTGCCGCTATGGCAAGGAACAGTTCCTTCACGTGGGGCCATGCCGCCCCGGAACCGCCTGGCATGATGGAAGGTCCCGTAAGGGCTCCCTCTTCCCCTCCTGATATTCCGGTGCCGATGTACAGCAGACCTTTTTCCTCCACCTGCCGGCAGCGCCTTATGGTATCAGTGAACCTTGAATTGCCGCCGTCGATCAGGATGTCACCCTTGTCCAGATAGGGGATCAGCTGACCGATAAGTTCATCGACCGGTGTGCCTGCCCGGATCATCATAATAATTTTCCGGGGACTTTTCAGCTTTCCTATAAGTTCCTCCAGGCTGGCAGTTCCAAGGATTCTCCTTCCCCTGCCCCTGCCCATCGTGAAATGCTCAACCTTTTCGACGGTCCGGTTGAAGACGGCAACTGTGTATCCTTTGCTTTCCATGTTGAGAACCAGGTTCTCACCCATTACAGCCAGACCGATGAGTCCCACATCCGCCACTGTTTCCATATGTTGATTTTTTGTTTGTTTCAGATCACTTTGAATCCCAGCTTACGGCAGGTTTTTACCACCAGTGCGTTTGCTCCCGTCAGCTTCAGGGAATAGGCACCGAATTCCCTGCGCGGCGGGTATCTGTCGCGGATTTTTTCAAAATCTTCCGGTGATTTCCTCAGGTTTTCATCATCGTGCATTACCTCGTAGGTTGCTTTT
Organism: Bacteroidales bacterium; assembly: GCA_034677845.1. Taxonomy (GTDB): domain Bacteria; phylum Bacteroidota; class Bacteroidia; order Bacteroidales; family UBA10428; genus UBA5072. The sequence continues at coordinate 8,856 of JAXDCR010000108.1, forward strand.
ATCACGCGTGAAAGAATATGCTCCGTGTCAATACCCGTGCAGTCGACTTCAATGACCGGATTTTCAGG
>JAXDCR010000109.1:0-4333 GCA_034677845.1 Bacteroidales bacterium
GGCCTGTGAGGAGGCGTTATACTTGGCCGGCATATGCAGGAAAGTATATATGATCGTCAGGAAGGATTACCTGAGGGCATCAAAGATTATGCAGGAGCGGGTAATGCGCAAATCCAACATTGAAGTGCTGTTCGGACGCAATACAAAAGAGCTGAGGGGAAAGCAGGTGCTTGAAGAGGCTGTTCTTATAAGAAACCTCGGTAAGGCAGACCAGACAGAAGAAACGATAAGCATAGACGGATTTTTTCTTGCCATTGGGCACACCCCCAATTCAGACGTATTCAAACCATGGATAGAAACCGATGCGGAAGGGTATATAATAACCGCACCCGGAACAACCAAAACCAGTCTGCCTGGAGTATTTGCTTGCGGCGACGTGCAGGACAGGATTTACAGACAGGCAGTAACTGCAGCCGGAACCGGATGCCAGGCTGCCATCGAGGCAGAAAGGTACCTTTCTCAGTTGTAAAACCGATGACTAATAAATGCTAATTAATGATTGATACTTTAGTGAGTATTATTCCATAAACCGTTTTGACATGAAAACCGTTTTGTCAGTCCCCCTGGTCCTTTCCCTGCTGGCCTCATGCGGAGAGGGACCTGCCAGGCCGCTCAGGGCCGGCGAAAAGAACAGGATCAGGAACGAGGTGCTCGAAACCGCACACCGGCTGATATCGGCATTTAACAAAGCTGATGTCCAGGGCATCAATTCTTATTACATGCAATCGCCCGAATTCACCGCCATTGCCTATAACGGCACCATAATGGATTATCAGAAAAAAGCCGCCGATAACAAGGCATTCTTCAACACGGTGAACAAGGCAATTTATTCGACTCTGAACGAAAGCCTGTCCATTGTTGAAGATGATCTTGTTTTTTACACAGCCCGGATAAGGGTAAATGTCGATGTCAACACAGGCGAAAAAATGATTTTTGATAAGCTGACCATTTCGTTGCTGTGGCAGAAAACGGATGATCAGTGGAAAATCATTCACTACCAGGAATCGTCGCCGGAACCGGAAATCCGGCTGGAATAATTATATCGTCAACAATTTCTGCATTTTTATACATATCCGATTTTAAGGAGTGCTTTGTTATTAAATGATTTTTAGCGATCGGGCTAAAGATACATTGCAATTATATGAATTTTGATTTTAAATTATTAACTTAGCCGTCCTTTACCATAAATCTTGTAATCAACTTTAATCATCTTCTTTATTATGGCACGTATCAAGAAAGTCATTCTGGACGAATCAGAAATACCGCGTCAATGGTATAACCTGGCGCCTGACCTGCCCATTCCCATGCTGCCTCCGCTGGGACCTGACGGCAAACCCATCAGTCCCGACATGCTTGCTCCCGTTTTCCCGATGAACCTGATTGAACAGGAAGTCAGCACTCAAAGGTGGATCGATATTCCGGACGAAATCCGCCAGATGCTGTCAAGCTGGCATCCCACCCCGCTGGTGAGGGCATACGAACTGGAAGCAGCCCTGAAAACGCCTGCCCGCATATATTACAAGAATGAAAGCCTTTCTCCTGCCGGAAGTCACAAACCCAATACTGCCATTGCACAGGCCTGGTACAACAAGCAGTTCGGGATAAAAAGGATAACCACCGAGACCGGTGCAGGGCAGTGGGGCAGCGCTCTTGCTTACGCCTGTGCACTGCTGGGACTGGAATGCAAGGTGTTCATGGTACGCATCAGCTTTGACCAGAAGCCTTTCCGTAAGCTTATGATGAATGCCTGGGGTGCCACCTGTGTGGCCAGTCCCAGTCCCGAGACCAAAGCAGGCAGAGACATCCTTGAAAAGATGCCGCATACGCCCGGCAGCCTGGGTATCGCCATCAGTGAGGCAATTGAGCAGGCAGTGACGGACACCACCGGTAAGACCAGGTACAGCCTGGGAAGCGTGCTGAACCACGTACTGCTGCATCAGACCATAATAGGACTTGAAGCCAAAAAGCAGCTGGCTGTATTCGGTGAGAAAAAACCGGATATCGTGATCGGTTGTGTCGGTGGAGGCAGCAATTTTGCCGGTATCTCATTTCCCTTTGTTTACGATAAAATCAACGGATCAGATATCGATATCATCCCTGTGGAGCCTGCATCCTGCCCCACACTGACCCGTGGCCCCTTCCTGTACGATCACGGAGACACTGCCAAAATGACCCCTCTGCTGCCCATGCATACCCTGGGCCATGGATTCATTCCGGAACCCATACATGCAGGGGGACTCCGCTACCATGGCGTTGCACCCCTGATTTCGGCAGCCGTAAACAACAAGCTAATTCGACCCATTTCAATTGACCAGGTGGAATGTTTTGAAGCCGGGGTGCTGTTTGCCAAGACCGAAGGGATGATACCGGCACCCGAAACAACCCATGCCATTGCAGCCACCATCCGTGAGGCTAAACAGGCAAAGGAAGAAGGAAAGGAAAAAGTGATCCTGTTCAATTACTCAGGCCATGGCATGCTGGATCTGATGGGTTACGACAAATTCTTCAGCGGCAAACTGGTGAAACACGAGCTGCCTGACCGTGAACTCTTCAAGTATCTGAAAGAACTGGAAGGATATCCCAAGCCATAAAGCATAAAAGGAATACAGCCTTCATGTAAAAAACCTTCAGCATGCATCCGGCTGGAGGTTTTTGCTTTTATGCTGGCATTCAGGAGCGACACAAGAATCTCATGCCGGTTTTGAAAACAGGGCCGTATCCCGGATATCTCCGGGGAACACCTGCCGCACCAGCCATTCTGTATCCATGAAGCAGTTAAGCTTTAAGGAAATGCAGGAACAGAAATAGTTTACAAGGAAAATCCTACCGTCACAAACATCTGTTCCCTGTCAGGGTTGACGATTACCTGTCCCGTTACCGGAACTGAAAACGAATCGGTAATTTTGATCTCCCCGGAGGTGCCCACACCCAGGTTGCATACGGCAAATCTGCCGTCGCTTGTGTGCCATCCGTCTCCCGCCCCGAGGAAAATACTGAATCGTTCAAAGGAATAACCTGCTTCAAAGTACATGTCGCCACCGGCTGAAGCGGCACCTCCGGCTTCATTGACAATGTAATTTCCGCTAAGGCTGAATCCGCCTGCTTCAAGACCCGCATTGATTTCCAGGGCATGGCTTCCGGTGGAGTCCGAAAAGTCAAACAACGGCAGTGATGGATAGTAATAATCCGTCAGACCAAGACTCAATCCGAACGGAAAGGTGTACGAAACATACGGATCTGCTTCCAAATAGCCGTTAAAATCTACGGCACTCCATACCCCCAGTGCAAATCCCCCTGCCGAGAATCCGACAGAAGGCTGCAGGGAAGGCCCCTGTCCCAGCTGGCTGCCACGCCATATATAGCTTGAATACAGATCCATGTTGGTTGAAAAAGCGGAAGCGGATTCATCATCCTGGGCCCTCAGGGGGTTCATGCCGGTAAGAGCCGTTATTACCACGCAGCAAAAAAATAAAACCGTTTTTTTCATAGTTGAAGAGATGTTGATTAGACGAATTCTATACAAATGTATATTTATTTTACAAACCCCCAAATAGATTGATTGAAATAATTATTTTTACATAATTTTATGAATTCACCCTTATAATAATCTATCTCTTATAATAGAAACATTAATTTTTTTATAATATCCCCCGATATTCAACATGCAACCTTTTTAATCTTATACCTGGCAAATGTCACATCTGTCTTCCGGCAGGATTTTGCTATATTTGGATTCTTAACCTGTCAACGTGCACCATGGATACCATAAGAGAAATATTTGAAGCGGAAGCGCGTGCCGTGCTGAACATTCCCGTCACTCCCGGCTTCCAGGCGGCCTGCGATCTTATTTATGAGGCCGTTCATCTGAACGGCGGCAAGGTTGTCGCATCAGGCATGGGAAAAGCCGGCCAGATTGCCCTTAACATCGCCACCACCTTTTCCTCCACAGGTACCCCTGCCATATTTCTTCATCCTGCCGATGCGCAGCACGGAGACCTGGGAGTAATACAACCCCATGATATTCTGCTGCTTGTTTCAAATTCAGGCAGAACCCGGGAGATCCTTGAACTGTTTGACCTCGTCCAGCATCTCGGGTACCAGCTTAAAGCAGTCGTCATCACCGGCAATCCCGAAAGCCAGCTTGGCAGACTGGCAGATATCGTCATCGCAACCGGACATCCCGATGAAGTTTGTCCCCTGGGGCTGAGCCCCACCACCTCCACAACCGTTATGACTGTGATCGGAGATGCTCTTGTAGTTCTGATGATGAAAAAGATCGGCTTCACTGCTGCCGACTATGCCAAGAGGCATCATGGCGGTTACCTTGGCATCC
>JAXDCR010000110.1:0-11879 GCA_034677845.1 Bacteroidales bacterium
TTCAGTTTATGCTGAGCCAGTGTCTTCCGGGTTCTTGGATGCACAGGAAATACTACCTGTGAGTATTGGCTGCATCGGTTCAGGAACCCAACAACCTGTGCCAGTCCCCCTGCCTCGTCAACATTACCGGGTCTGTGAAATGTCGTCAGAATATAACTTCCGGGCACGATACCTAACCTGAGGTGTATGTCAGACATTTCAATTTTTGGCAGGTAACAAATCAGGCTGTCTATCATGATATTACCCGTAAAAAAAACCTTGTCATCAGGAATCCCCTCATGACGAAGGTTTTTCAGTCCACTTGGCTCACTGACAAAAAGCAGCTCCGACAAGGCATCGGTGACAAGACGGTTTATTTCTTCAGGCATGCTCCGGTCAAAACTGCGCAGGCCCGACTCAACATGGGCAATGGGAATGCCCATTTTGGAAGCCACCAGGCTGCATGCCATCGTGGAGTTTACATCACCGGGAACGACAATCATATCAGGATGCTCAGCCATCAGGACCTTCTCAAATTCAACCATGATCCGGGCTGTCTGCTCGGCATGGGTGCCGCTGCCTACTCCAAGATAAAAATCCGGACTGGGCATTTCAAGCTCACTGAAAAAGACATCCGAGAGTTTTTCGTCAAAGTGCTGGCCGGTGTGGCAAATCTTATGTGTTATTGCATGTGCGTATTTCCTGAATGCCTTGCATAGCGGGGCAATTTTGATGAAGTTAGGGCGTGTTCCGGCAACTGATATAACTTTTTTCAGAATATTTAAATTTTAGATAAAACAGATTTCCTGGATGTAAATATATTTATTAAAACCTGTTTTTCTTCCTTGTATTTATTAACCGCATAAAAGGTTAACTCTTAGATTAACCCTGTCTGACATACAAACCCATTGCCCGTCTGGCCGGATGCTCTCAGAATTCGGGACATGGAACCGCTCTGGGTTTGTGTTGAATGGGTTTAGTCCTGAAAGTGTAGCTGACTGAAACCTCATGCGATCCTCCGGTACTGGTTATTAATTTTGAAATGCTGAAATCATAGCTGTAACCGATGCTGACATGCCCGGCCTTAAATCCGGCCAGCAAGGTGAAAGCATCCCGGTTGAAAACTTCCTTGTAGAAAGGTATGCCCCTGTACCAGCATCCAAGGACAAGGGGACTGCGGTACCAGTATACGCCCGCGTCAAGCTGTCTGAACTTGTCCTGCTGCCGGTAAAGAAAGGCTATCTGAATGATTGTGGGTATGGGTCGCAGCAGGTGCTCGTTATTTATGAACTTCACCCCGCCAAAAAAACTGTATTTGACGGGTACCCTTGCCGGATTGCCTGTTTCATCATCATAGAAATAAAAGGATTGCGTGGGCCTAAGCAGGTGATCAACACCTGTCCCGAACCAAAAGCGGTCGGTATAACCCATAACGGAAAATGAAAAATCGATATCAGCGCTTTTTTCCATCGCAACAGGTTCCGCTGTTGTTGAAGCGTTTCCAGTGGCCGAAATCTGGTCATTCCACAGAAGACGGTCAAAATCAATCTTCCGCTGGGTATAATTGAAATGCAGGCCGGGACGCAGGTGCAAAGCCGGGGTTGCCTTGAAATCAAAAGAATATTGGATACCAATGTTGGTGGTTCTCAGATTGCCTGTTCCTGCCACATCCTGCAAAAGCAAAACACCTACCCCGCTGTGGAATTTCTCAAGGTACTTGTCAAATGAAGCGGAAAAAGTCTGATATCCCTTTTTGATTTCCGGCCACTGGTTGCGGTAATTGAAAGCCATCCGGTTCATCTCGGTCAGTCCGCTGAAGGATGGTGCCAGGTAAAGGTAATTTGAATAAAACTGCGAGAATTGCGGATCCTGGCCTTTGGCGCCGGGCCAGCAAACCATCAGCAGTGCTGTAATTATATATTTTTTCATTTTCAAGCGGTCAATGCAACAAGGTCACGTCTCCCGCATCGGCGAAAGCTCTTCCTCCTGAAAATTTGCCTTCAACCTTCCAGACATATACATCCTGTTTGGACATTACTCCCCCGACTGTACCATCCCAACCCAGATCTTTGTCAAAACTTTCAAAAATCAGTTCACCCCACCGGTTAAAGATCATCAGGTGGTATTCTTCAACATGATCGATGACACCGGGATGGAATGTCCTGTTTTCCTCAATGTAAGATTCCGGCCGGAAAGCATTCGGAAAAACAATCATCCCTGTAGGTTCAACAATAACCGCTGCTTTCATCTCATACAGGTCAAAGCAGTCATTTTTTGTCCACACCCGAAGAGTGACCGTATATGTGCCATCCTTTTCATACTGATGAGAGGGATTCATTTCGGTTGATCCGGTGCCGTCACCAAAATCCCACTCATAAATATCACCGTTATCTGAAAGGTTGAAAAACCTGACTGGCTGGTCATTTACATAGACAATGCGGGGGGCAACCTCAAAATAAGCATTGGGAAGCACCCATACGCTGTTTACGGTGCTGTATGTATCGGTACCTCCTTCTCCCCATGCTGTCAGCTTTATCTTGTAAATGCCCGGTTCATAATAGGTATATTCCGGGTTTGGTTTGTTTGATACGGCGCCGTCGCCAAATTCCCAGAGGAATGAATTGGAATAAAGCGATTTGTTCTCAAACTGAATGGTGAGAGGCATGCACCCTGGCTCAACAGGGGTGAACTCCGCCACCGGCGGATGCGGAACAATTTCCACGCTGGTCCACGTGCTGTCCGAACAATGTTCACCATTGACCTTCAGGGTGATCAGGTACTGATCGGGACCTTCGTACATGTGGCTGCCGGGATTGCGGTCACCTGAAAAACTTCCATCCCCGAAATTCCATTCATAAGTCCACTTCCCTTCCGGAGTCGCATTGATTACTGTCACCGTTCTGTCAGGCATCATCTGCGATACAGGGTCAGCTGTAAAGGAAGCCACAGGAGAGGGATGAACAGTGATAAAGGCGTGTGCCGTATCCAGGCAGTTGAAGAAAGACACCGCTTCAAGTGTGACATGGAAGGACGTATCCCGGTCGGTTGAATTTTCAAAAGTGTGCATTATATTAAAACTTCCTGCCATGGCTGCACCGTCACCAAAATCCCAGTTGTATGAGTATCCGCCCGGAGTCGCTGAAAAAAGGACATCTGCCGGTGCACATGCCACCTCAGGGTATGACCTGATTTGCACATCAGGGTCAGGATATACAGTAACATATTCATTTGTGGTATGCCGGCAGTTGTTGGCACTGATGGCAGTCATCTCCACGTTGAAATAGTCAAGTGAACTCGTGTTGTTTCGGAAAACATGGATGGGATTTTCAAGGTTGCTGCTGCTGCCATCGCCAAAATTCCAATGGTAGGATGCGGCTCCTTTCGAAAGGTTAATAAAACTGACGGTAAGGGGACTGCAGTCAGGAGAGGCATTCGAGGAAAAGGAGGACGTCGGCGAATCATTGAACAGTATAATTGAATCCAATGCGCTGCAGCCATTGTTGTCAAATACCGTAAGTCTCAATACGTAGAATCCAGGAATCACGGTATTAAACACGGGGTCAGGTATATCAGTCTGTGCAAGGACACCGGCGGAGTCATTCCAGCTGTATGTCGGGAATATGCCCGAACCGCCGTTTGCAATGGCGTTGAGCTGCAGGCTGTTACCCGCGCAGACAACGGTATCTGGTGCGATTACATGAACTGAGGGATTATCAAACACATTCACCTCAATGGTATCAGAAGCCTGATTGCCGTTGATATCTGTCACCGTTATGCCTACTTGGTAGGTACCTGGCTGTTGCGCCAAAAAAACCGGATTTGAAATATCAGTGTCTGAAAGGTATATTGAATCTCCGGTCCATTTAAAGGTGTAAGAAGGGGTTCCCCCTGCCGGTACGACATTGAGCTGGAGATAATCCCCTGCACAGGCATCCTCTTTTAACTTATTAATATTCAGCACAATAATTTCATCCCTGACTTCCACCTGTTTAAGGGCAGGAGGTCCCTGGCATCCGACACTGTTGGTCTCCGTGACGGAAAGGTTGTAAGTTCCCAGATAGGGGAATTCTGTTATTATGAAATTCTGGTTCTGGATCAGCAGATTTATACCAGGCGGGATATTCCAGTTGTAGGTTGAGCCCGGCTGATAGTTTACTGAATAAATGACCCCGCCCTGCTCCTGGCCCACAAGTGAAGGGCCCTGGATTTCGATGTTTGCAGGTACTGGCAGTATGATTGCTTTGACCTCCATTCTGCTGCTTTCACACAGGGTGTTTTCATTATAACCCGAAACATAGTACCGGCGTGTGGATGTCAGGTAAGGAGTCTGATACTGGTTGGACTGGGCCAGCAACGTTCCTCCGGTAAGCTGATCATACCAGCGGCTGGTGGTTGCTTCATAGCCCGGTACCGCATTCAGCAGAACAGAATCAGGACCGCAATGGCTGATATCATTGACCCCGGGAAAGCCCGGGATTCGATTGATGATGGCACGCACCTCCTGTCTTGATCCCTCGCAGCCTGAAGTTATGTTCACTGAAGACACCCAGTAAATAGCGGTGTCAGTAAGGAATGGGGTGGTGTAATTCAGGGTGGTGTCAAGCAGAGTGCCTCCGGAAGGCATATCATACCACCGGTTTTGGGTTCCGTTGACGCCGACTGCAGAAGTCAGGGTGAGCATGCCGTCGCCGCATCTGCTTGCATCTGCCGTCACGGGTAACTGCGGTATTGAATCAATTGTTACTTGAAGGCTGATGCGGTCACTTTCGCAACCGGTAGAATCGTTGAAGCTGCTGATCCAGTATGTTTGGCTTTCCGTCAGTACAGGTGTCGTGTAATTTTCGGATGAGGAAATCATGTTACCGTCAACAGGTGCGTCATACCAGCGGTTATTGGTTGCTCCTGTCCCGATGGTCGAAGTCAGCGTCAGGTCAGCGCTTCCGCAATGCTGCACATCTGACGAGGCAGGACTGCCGGGAACCGAATGGATAATGGCCTCTGCTACGCTCCGGTAACTTTCACAACCCGTTGTATGGCTGTAGGTGGCGACCCAGTATTTCTTATCTGCTGACAGAATGGGAGTTATAAATGAGTTACCTGTAGCAATGACCTCCCCACCGGTTGCACTTTCGTACCATCGGTTTATATCACCGTTGGATCCCGGAATAGCAGAAAGGGTCAGTGTTCCGGCATCGCAGCGTTTTTCATCGCCTGTCAAAGGATAATCCGGGATAGGTTTGAATAAAATGACGACCGTATCCGTTGCGGGAGGACAGGAGCCAGAGGTGATCCTCCATTCGAAAGCATAACTGCCATAATCTCCCGGGCTGATTCTTGCTGTAACGTCCCGCTGATGCATGTCCGGAAGGAATGTCACACTGCCGGGACCAGATATTTTTCTCCAGGTTCCAGTTCCGATTCCGGGATCATTTCCGGCCAGCTGTGCCGTTATGCCGCATACTGTATCCGGTGGTCCCGCATCTGCCGGTGGCACAGGCATTCCAAAATCAATTGACATGGTGTCGGAAGTCCTGCAGCTTCCATTGACAATTGTCCATGCAAGCGTGTAAACACCTTCATTTCCTGATAGAATTTGCACGGTGGAATTTGGATCTGAAATGTCAGGAATAAAAACGGGGAGAACCGGCGAAGGAGATTTTACTACATTCCAAGATGCTGAACCCGCACTGGCAGCATTGGCTCCCAAAGGCGCTGTAACGGAGCTGCACAACGCCTGGTCAAAACCTGCAAATGCCGGATCAGGGGCCTCATCCCGTTGTATGGCAACCACATCCTGACTGCTTGCGCATAGTCCGAACATGCTTGTCACTGTCCACCTGTACTCATTGGCTCCATAGGAAATACCGGTCAGCAGGCTGTTGTGTTTATGGACATCATCAAATGCGCCACTTCCTGTGACCAGTGTCCATGTCCCTTTTCCTCCGCCGGATGCCGGAGTCGCAGCCAGGTACACCGAAGATGAATCACAAATCCCCCTGTCGCTTCCTGCCTGAGCCGGCTGAGGTGTGATATCCCGAAGGATCTCCATGGTGTCTGTCGTTTCCGGGCATGCATTAAACCGGCTTCGTATTGTCCATACAAGTTTGTTCATTCCGGCGCCAAGGTCAGCGGCCACAGCCTGAGGATCATGGATGTCACTTAAAGAGGCAATTCCGTCGGCAACACTCCAGGTTCCGTTTCCGTCGTTATTGGGTGAAGAGGCATGCAGAAGAGCGGTGCTGAGGTCGCAAAAGGACTGGTTGACGCCGGCACTGGCAGGGGCGGGCTGCAGATCACTCGTGATGATGACCTCATCGACCGAGATACAAGGACCATTGGTCATGGTCCACCGGAAAAGATTGGGCCCGGATGCCAGATTCCGGACAGTGGTATGTGGATCAGAAGGATCATCAATGACAGCGTCTCCTGTGGTGCTCCAGATTCCGTTACCAATGACAGGCGTATTACCGTTCATCCGGAAAGTGTCAGCACACACAACTGCATCAGGTCCCGCATCCGGTACCGGGGCCGGGGTATCGAAAATATCAAAGGAGATCCGGCTCGGTGCACTTGCGCAGGCACCAATGCTTTCAGTGACATAAAAAGAATATGTTCCGCCCACACGGTTGTCTATGAAGGTTGGCGTACCAGTGGGATCGAAACTGTTGCCACTGTAGACATGATTTGTCAGCAGTGAATCGCCGTACCAGTTTACATTACCGCCGGAAGTGCTCAGGGTAAGTATTAACGGTGATCCGGCACAGAACTCAAGTGACGGGTTTGTGATGACGGGAGGTGTGGTGATGATCTCTATCAGTGCCGGTACAGTAATGGGCGGAAAATCACCGTTTACAGGATCTGAAGGAGGAACAGCGTCAAAGGGATTCTTATCGTACGGGTTGCAAATGTTCCAGTTACGCATGGTAATCTCGAATATATCGCCTGCCACAGCACCGGCCGGTGCACTGATGGGCCAGGAAATCTGATCAGGACCATCGGCAGGAATGGGAATCTCGATGATGGGACCGGGAACCGGCGGCAATGAATTGCCGTTTGCATCAGTCATCTGATAAACATTCCCAAGCGGATCGCGTATGGTGACGTTGGGAATCCGGGCACCACCGGTTGATTGGGTGCCGTAGATGAACTGTACCCACCGGGTGATGCGGTTGGGTTTATCCGGTTCCACATTCAAATTGCAGTTAAAAGTTGAATTATCCGCAAAAACCTGATCAACGATAGCTTCTCCTTCGCAATACTGCGCCACTTCCGGGTCTGTGACAATGACAGCGCCATTCTGGTTGTCCGTGGACCATGCGCTGAAAGTCTGTTCCTGTCTGCTGCTGCTGACGCACTGGTCACCATCATAAATGACGTACGCTTCAGCTGTATATGAGCATTCATCAGCAGGAGGATACACATGCGAAGCGGTAGCGGTGAAAACGGTGTCACCCTGTGAAACGGATGGAACGATAGTTGTGGCACCGGTGCCGTCGTTCCAGACATAGAGGATCTTCACCTTGGAAGGATCAACCGGGAGGATGAACTTGTACCGGACATCCATCGACAGGTTAACAGGGGCACAAACGCTGCCGGCGACCTGTCCGCTATAGTTGTCCGTGATCAGTGCGCACTGACCGTGAACGTGCAGCGAGAACGAAGTTAACAATAACGTGGTTACAGTCAGTAGTTGTTTCAACGTGCCCCTCATGCCTGTTACCTGGAAAATTTCGGTTAAACATCAACTCTCAATGGCAACTTATACCCTGCCTCCAGTCTTCCTAACGTGGGGGTCTGCCAGGCTTTTGAAACCTGAAATCCCGGATCAAAGAATCTGACACTTCTTTCCGGGTCTGATTTTTAACAATTTTATACGTTATTTTTGATGAATTGTTTCAGAATGGCTATCCACAGGCATTTGCGCGAGACATTACCTGTGCGAAGAAAGGATCCGACGGATTGCTGTCTCAGCGGCATTGAATTTTCTGTCTGAACGGAAAAATCAAAATGTCTCCCATCAAAGGACTACCAGGCTGTAACCTTTGCCAAATTTGGGATTGATCATGCAAGACGGTGAATGTATTAAGTCAGTGTCTTCCTGACAACTGCAATATTGAAAGGTTATTGGTCCCTATTCCCTGTACAGGTGAAAAAAGCCTTTCACGACATCCTTATCAATCGGGTTTTCTTTATTTTCCATTCCGTAAAGAAGGGTGATAACATAAAAATACACTCCTTCAGGAGCCATCCTGTTGGTACCCCTTACCTTCCCGTCCCAACCGGGCCAGTCTCTTATATCACCGCTGTAAGTATGCATCCTTGTTCCTGAACGGTCAAAGATCGTAAGCTCGATGGCCACGACAGAGACGTCCTCGCTGCGGAAAACATTATTGTCATCGTATAATGTAAGAAAGTCATTGTCTCCGTCGTTGTTGGGAGTGAAAACATTTGGCAGTGAAAAGGAAGCGTAAGCCAGCTCGACCGTAACAGAAGCTGAATCTGTGCATTCATATGGCGCATCTGACTTGGTTATCAGTTTAACCTGGTAAATGCCCGGATGCATGTATTGATGCTCTGCTTTTACCTCCCCCCTGGCAAGCTGGAGCTCCTCCCCATCCCCGAATTTTATCAGAGAAGTGGTTGCATTGACAGATGAGGAAAGGTCAAAACGATAGATTCCCGGAGCGGAAAGGATATCATCGTCATAGTAACTGCCGTATGGTTTCCCGGGATAAGCCGATGTATCACCAAGACTAACATAGGTTGCAGTTAACTTTGCCTCTGAAATGATGGATTCGTAGTAAACCGAATCTTTTCTTTTCAGTCCGAACCGGTCTGTCACATTCAGAAAATACCATGTGTCAGTCACCGGAGGATCATTGACCCTTGTGACCAGGCGGCTGGAAGGGACAGCAGCCTGCGGATTATCAGCCGTCCATCTGATGGTGTGGTAGTTAAAGACACGCAAAGCCGAATCCACATAGGGAATCGGGTATGAAAGAGGCAATATGGTCGTATCAGCCCTCAGGTCGAAGGATGAACAGTTGTAATAACCGAATGACAGTTTCTGGTCTGTATCTTTGTTTGTAATCGTTACTTTCATGTCATTGAACAGTAGCCATACCCTGAAAGTCAGGTTTTGTGATCCCTTCGTCATCATGACCTGGTAACCCGATGATATGGTGATGGTATCAATGGAAGCTGACGGACCGGTGTGAGTGAAAGGGATTACCTTATAATTATCAGCAGCGGTATCGTATACCGACCAGATAAAGTTCCACCCAGTGGTGCGGTCTTCCGGCCAGGCTTCAATGGATATCTGCAGGGTTGCCCCGAAAGCCGGTCTGTTAAAAATAAAGATCCTGTCACTGCTTGCCGGTTGATATGAAACCATCAAAGAATCATCTGCGGCAGGAGCATAAATCTGGCCATGGATCTGTAACAAGCATGATGACAGTAGAATAATTCCAGTCAGCGCCCGAAGTCTAACCATCAGAGAGCGGTATTGGCTACAATGCTAACAAAAAAAAACAATAATTATTATATAACTAAGGCAAATCTATGGCGTTTTGATAGCAAACAGGCAGGATCAGGTTTCATTAAATGAATGAATTAAACCGGGCCATCCCGATACCTGCAAAAGCCGTCAGTTAATTTAAAGATCCAGCAATCCCTCAGGTGCCCGTATGGTCACGGTCTTTTTGGTTTTACTGATTTTCAGTACAATGTTCTTGTGCATGGGGATAAGGTATTCTTTTCCAGTTGCCATGACTTTCATCAGAGGGTTCTGAATGACATCCATGATGCCTGTCACCTGGCCGATATTACCCTTATTAATATCACGGACCATATACCCGGTCAGACCGGGAGACCTGCTTTGTCCAGGTTGGTTCTGCCCCTGGGGCGACTTTGGTATATACACCGTTAATCCCGTCATTTCTTCAGCCTGATTTCTTGAGGAAACACCTGTCAGTTTGACAACCACTGTAAAAGCCGCCTGCGGAGTCTGGAATTCAATAAAAAAAGGCACCAGCAATCCATCTATTTCGACTAACAGGAATTCCAATTGCTTATCTATGCCAGAAGGTCTGTTGGCAATCCTAAGCAGCAATGAACCATCTTTTCCATGCGCTTTGACCAGCATACCCAGTTGTTCGCAGTTGCTTCTGTCAATCATGGGTAATTAATTGGATCAGACGGTTAAATTCCGTTCATTTATACCGAGGTGGAACAGGTGCAGTGCATCGGTTGATCACCGCAGCTTTGGTATCTGTGTATCCGGACTTTTTTAAGGTAATTCAAATGGCTGATATTTATTCAGCCTTTTCTTTTTCAGCTTCCGCAGGGCTTCCTTCATCAGCAGCTTCCTTGTTTTCTTCAGCCCTGGCCTCAAGTTTCTTAGCCAGGATCCTGGCTTTTTCTTCTTTAACCCTGGTTTCGGCTTCCAGACGCATTTTCAGTTCGTCACTTTTTGTCCTGATAAGCTTTTCAGCAAGGGTTTTAGAGGTGATTTCCTTATTGTTGAGCCAGCTGTTAAAACGGTTTTCAGCTTCTTCTGCAGAAAAAGCTCCCTTTTTGACACCTTCCAGAAGGTGTTTCTTTAACAGTACTCCCTTTTCCGACAGAATTGACCTACAGGTATCAGTAGGTTGAGCGCCCTTTTGCAACCAATCCAATGCTCTATCAAATTGTAATTCAATAGTAGCAGGATTAGTCTGGGGATTGTAAATGCCAATCCTTTCAACAAATTTGCCATCCCGTGGCGCCCTGCTATCTGCCACCACAATGTGGTAGTAAGGCAATTTTCTTCGGCCTTTTTTTGATAATCTGATTTTTACGGGCATAAAAGAATTTAATGATTTAAAACCTGCTTTATTTTGAGGGAGCAAATGTATAATTTTTTTATACATATTTTTTAGGAATGAAAAAAATAATTACTTTTGTCGCTCATTTTAAAAAGGTTGTAAATCAGTAATAATTAGGCATACAGATGGCAAATCACAAGTCTTCAGAGAAAAGAATCAGGCAGGATCAAAAACGGAAAGAGAACAACAAATACTATTCAAAGACATCGCGCAATGCCATAAAAAAAATCCGGGCTGCCGATAAGGAAAATGCCACAGGGATGCTGCCAAATGTCGTTTCCATGCTTGACAAGCTGGCTAAGAAACGGATCATTCACCCAAAAAAAGCAGCCAATTTGAAGTCAAAGCTTACCCGACAGGTTACCGCTGCAGCACAGGCTGGTGCTGAAAAATAAATAATATTGGCGGAACTGCTAAACTTTCACTGACCGGCAGCCTCAATATAGTGCGACCCTTCCGCAAAACGCAGAAGGGCTTTTTGTACCATGACTTTATTATCCTGACTGAATTGAATGTCAGAGGCTGATGTTTTATTATTCCGGACCTGTTTTAACACTCCGGTTTAATGAATTGCCTTTTTTTGATTTATTTTTGCAGGCATTGGAAGGATCGTTCCGTTACGGGCAATCAATTATTTAAGCGTTATGGCAAACTATAACAGGTTAACTATCAAGGACTGGGCATTGGAAGACCGCCCCCGTGAAAAGATGATTGTTTATGGCATTCAACAACTGAGCGATTCAGAGCTCATCGCTTTACTGATCGGATCAGGAACACAGCATGCGACAGCTGTGGATCTGGCAAGGCAGATACTCGGGAGCCTTGGTAACAACCTTGACCGGTTGGGAAAGCTTACCATAAGGGATCTGCTGAAATTCAAGGGTGTCGGAAAAGCCAGGGCGATAGCCATCATGGCTGCCATGGAACTTGGCAGGCGGCGAAAGCTTTCTGAAACACCTGACGAAAACAGGATAACCGGAAGCCAGGATGTGTTTGGCCTGATGGGACCGCTGCTTGCTGACATTCCCCATGAAG
>JAXDCR010000111.1:0-3074 GCA_034677845.1 Bacteroidales bacterium
CCTATGTAATATCTCCACCTGACATTGTCACCAGCTTGGAAACATACATTTTGTCTTCGGCATAAGGGATGCATTTCAGAAATACCAGGTAGAAGTCAGTGTCCTGCCCCTCACCTATCCGGTAGCCTCTGGACATGTAATATTCCTGCCACAGCGCATAGTCGATCACTGAATCAGACCAGTGTGCGTACCGCGCATGCTCCTTATAGGTGCCGGTTGCTACCGTGGGCCTGAAGGCCGGGTATCTCATACCGAAAAGGTTGTTGCCGTTAAGGAAAATATCAGAGGTATAATACCCAGTTTCAAGACGCGACTGCAGCAAGACAACCTCCTGGTATTTTATGCCTTCGTACCCGAGGCATTTTATAAGCAACTCCTCGCTGAAGGGAAGGTATCTGACCTGGAAATAGAAGAGATCCTTCTCGGCACGGAGTTGCATTTCCTCCGTCATTTCAGGTTTTCCGCCCGGAACGGCATACGTATTAAGGAAAAAGGTCATGAATATTAAAATGACCTTCGGAGCAGCACTTTTTGCTGTCAGTCTGAGCTTTAGATTCCTTAGTACTGTATTGCATCCGGCCGCAACGCCTAAACCTGAAGAAATTTGTCTGAATGTCTTCATGGCTGTTCGTTTTGATCTTCGTGACAAAGTTACTTCAGAAACCCCCGCAAGACAAGGGCGCATGTCGCGAAATAAGTGATTATGTGTCAGTTACGCGAGCAGCTTGTCAAATTTTCAGGGGGTCTCACCCCCGGTTCAGACAGGCTGGTAACCGGAAAAAAACGATTCGTCAAAAAGAGTCCCGTTTTTACCATAAATCGGTGAACTTTCGTGTTGCGTTGTGCACATGACCATTTATGCCATTCATATGCAGTATTTTAGATGAAGCAGGCTTGAAATCCGCCTTAAAAGCCGTTTTTGACCAAAGGGGGTTCGGGAAGGGTTAATTTCTGAGATTTGAATCCGATTCAGCGTATCAGGCCGGGGATGACATATGCCTGATGAAGATCATCCCATTGGGCCAGGTCTGGAGATAGACCTGCCGGAATTCTCTCCCCCGGAATTTTCCGTATTACTCTTTCCTGACCATTACGCGGGTTACCTCATGGACCCGGCCAAAACATGATTCCTCAGGGCTGACTGGCACTTATTATATTTGACTTCAGCAAATTACCGGCGTAACTTTGATCTGAGTTCTTAAACGGAATATTTATCCTAAAACTTCAGATCATGAAAAAAATTCCCCCGTTCATTCTGGCTCTGATGCTATTGGCGGGATGCACCACTGCGCCAAAGGTTGACATCACTGCCGAGGCAGAAGCAGTGCGTAATCTTGAGAATCAGATGACTGTCGCCTATCAGAATCGCGACATTGAAAAGCTACTGAGTTATGGAACGTCTGACATCTTGCACCTGAGTCCCGGCGTACCTCCTGAGACAGGTATTGAAGATTATCGCGGCAGAATTGGATCGCAATTGGCAGACACTGCCTGTCTGTGGGAAACCTATTCAACAAAGATCGGGTTAATTGAAGTCTCATCATCGGGAGACATGGCTTATGTCTGGGGTACCGACCTGCTTCAGAACCGGACTCCTGACGGGATTGTTGATGACCCGGCAAAATGGGTTGACATCTGGAAAAAGATCAACGGTGAATGGAAAATAGTACTCAATATCTGGAACAGATAGAGATATGAATCATTTCAAGGAAGTTATCACAGGCAGGACAAACGTATCAATTATTGAACATATCAAAATCCATTGAAAATGAAAAAGCTAATAGTACTGATTGTGGGTTGCATGCTTGCACTGGCAACCTGGGGACAGGATAAATTTACTGTCCCGGCTCCGTCGGATCTTCAGAAATACAACCTTGCAGCATGGCAGTGGACCGGTGCATATGTGATACTGATAAAATATGCCAAATCACTCGGGCAGACTGTCGAAGAGGCTGCAATAGCAGCGGGCGGTATTGCTGCAGCAACATGGAACAGCGACATGACATTTGATGATCTGGTGAACAGCATGGTATACACCTACGTTGTTCTGACCCCGTCGGGTAAAGTGGAAATACTTGAACAGTCTCCGGACAGTGTGGCATTTTCGGTAACTAACTTTTATAAACCGCTTGACGCAATGCTCGATGATTTCAAGATCACAAGGGCTGAATTATCGGAGTTTTATGAAGTATATGCGAAACAGATTGCCAATCTGATAGGTGTAAAATATGAAGTTATTGAGACGGGTGATATTATCACAGTGACAGTTTCCAAAAACTGAACACTGAAAAATAACATCCTGCTGCCAGGGCAGGGTCTGACCTTCCGTTTACGGGAATCTGCCGGAATTTTCTCCCCCGGGATTTTCCGTATTACTCTTTCCTGAACCTTACGCGGGTTACCTCATTTACCCAGCCACCAACAGTGAAGATGACTCCCTCGTCAAGGATCTTGCGGTAAAAACACTCCTCCCTCGTGGGGAAATTCTGCATGTAAACCTTTATTTTTCTTTCTGCCTCCTTCCTCAGTGAAGGATCAGCCTTAACGGCTGCATCAAGATAGTCGGCCGCCACCCAGTAGGCAGTGTGATTGTCAAAAGTGTTGCCCAGCTCGGCGCCGGCATAGCACTCTGCGAGGAGCATCAGCGCCGCAGCGTTTTTCCTGTTCAGCTGCCATGCATGCTCTGCACGGTCCCTGGCCTCCGGTCTTTTCCCCTGGCCAAGCTCCATCATCGCAACACGGATTAGCACTTCAGAACGAACAATGCTGTCTGTATCACGGTTATATGCCTCGGTGAAGTAGGAAATGGCCTTGTCATTATTGCCGGCGGCAGCGTTCAGTTCAGCCAGCCTGACGGCGTTTTGTGCTGACCGGTCATTGGCAAACATCTTTACTGCAACATTGTAATACAGATCCGACCGGGTGCATCCTGCCTCCTGAATCATCGCAAACACCTTGCTGACAAAAGCCGTATCCCTGAAATTGCGGTCGAGCTTCTCGCCATAGAGCGTCTCAAGCCCTTCGCAGGTCATCGCACCGTTGGTGCGATAAAAGGTTTCCATATTCTCCAGATC
>JAXDCR010000112.1:0-7902 GCA_034677845.1 Bacteroidales bacterium
GATCCTGGCGGTCTGCGTCAGGTTAAGCGCATGCAAAAGCATCGCCCCTGTGACCACAATCAGGCCAAGCATAAAAACATATTCCCACGTAAAAGTGAAATAGGAGGGATAAACAAGGTTAGTGACAAAATAAGCCAGGAAATACGACACGATGGTCACCAGAATGTCCAAAATGGCGAACCATCTGTTTAAATTGATTTTAGGGTTGAAAGTTTTAAACATGACCGGTAACTTTATTATCCCTGATTTTTGTGTGGCTAAATTAGTCCGTGTTTTTGTTGCGTCCATTTATATTTTATATAAAGTGTGAATTTGTTGATAACAATTGAAATTTTCAGGACGAAAGGATCCGGGAACCTGGACCGCCAGTCTCAAAACCGTCAGCCAAACCATTCACCTGATTCAGACTGCCAAGCCGGATAAGAATATTTTTAAAAAAGATAAAAAGGTCTTTTTATATTATAAAAAAATGTATATTTGCCTCGGAAACGGCTTTGTCATGTTCAACAAGGAAACGGAATACGCGCTGAGGGGACTGGTTTACATTCAGTTGCAGAATGCAAAAGGCCGTCGTCCCGGTACCGATGAAGTTGCCAGGGAAATCCTAGCGCCAAGGCATTACACGGCCAAGATCCTGCAGCGGATGGTAAGGCTGGGTTTTGTTTCTTCCGTGAAAGGGAAGGGTGGCGGCTTTTTTTTCAACGGAAACCGGCCGGAACTGACACTGAAGGAGATTGTGCTGGCCACGGAAGGCGGTAAGATGCTTTCCGGTTGCGGTTTCGGCCTCGGCACGTGCGACACCTCCTTTCCCTGTCCCCTTCATGACCGGTATTCAGGCATACGGGATGCGATTAACAGGCTTGTCTCGACCGAAACGGTTCAATCACTTGCCCGGCAATACACTCAACTATCCACGGGTGGCATGTGACTGAAATTAAAAACAATGGAAAATAATATCCAGGAAAGTACAATCATAAATCAACAATCAATAACAAATCCACATGATCTCAAGAAACGTTCATACACAGGAAATCAAGGACAACCCTCACCGGGTTGACGTAAGGCAGCTGTACAATGCCGCCTCGGTTCAGATTATGCACATAACACTTAAACCGGGAGAATCACTCAAGCCCCATAAGACTCCGGTTGATGTCGCCTTCTTCGTGCTGGAAGGAAAGCCTGCCATTCATATCGGAGAGGAGTCACAGTTCTTCGAAAAGGACACCCTTGTTGAGAGTCCCGCGCACATCGTCCACCACATCAGCAACGAAGGGCAGCAGCAGGCACGCGTGCTTGTCATCAAGGCGCCGAGACCCGAAACATCCACCAAACTTTTATAATCATGAGCGAACTGATTGACAATTCAAATTACCGCAAGGCAAAGCTCAGGGAACTGATCATCCAGCTGCACGAAGGAAGGAACCCCCATGAAGTCAGGGCCGAACTGGTAAGCACCCTCAGGCAAGTCCCTTACGGCGAGGTGGTCGAGGTGGAACAGGAGCTCATCCGGGAAGGGCTGCCAGAATCGGAAGTGCTGCGACTTTGTGACGTGCACGGTGAGGTGCTGGACGGCCACATAGACCAGAGCGGGGCAAAGGCCATCCCTGCAGGTCATCCGGTTGACGTATTCATACAGGAAAACAAGGAGTTGCTAAAGGTCGTCGGGAAAGCGAGGCTATTGCTGGAAGCCCTGCCCGAAGTCCCCGAAACCGGTTTCAGGGAGCACACTGACAGGATACTTGCCTGTTTCAATGAGCTGATGGATGTCGACAAGCATTACAAACGCAAAGAGTACCTGGTCTTTCCCTACCTGGAAAAAAAGGAAATCACAGGACCCCCGAAGGTGATGTGGGGCAAGCACGATGAAATACGCGAGCAACTGAAAGCATGTATTGAGATCCTCCGTGCAGAAGGCCTGAGCCGGCGCGACCTCGAAGACGCCCTTGACATGCTGTTCTTCCCTGTGTTTCAGGCTATAGCGGATATGACCAAAAAGGAAGAGGATATCCTTTTCCCGATGAGCATGGATGTGCTGACGACCGATGACTGGTGGCAGGTGCACAGGCAGACCCTTGAATTCGGTTTTACCCTTTATGATCCCAAAGTGGAATGGAAACCGGAGGGAATGCAGACTGAGATGGCAGAAAGCACGGGTAAAGTGACGGGACAGGGCTCCATCCGGCTGCCTTCGGGCACTTTAACGGCCGGGGAGATCATGGCTATCCTTAATACCGTTCCCTTTGACATGACGTTTGTCGACAAAGACGACAAGGTGAAATACTTTACTCAGGGCAGCGAACGCATCTTTGCCCGAAGCCGTTCCATCATCAACCGTGATGTGAGATTGTGCCACCCTCCCGGAAGCGTCCATGTGGTGGAAAAGATACTGGAAGATTTCAAGACAGGCAGGGCTTCGCGTGCCCCATTCTGGATTCAGATGCAGGGCAGGTTCATCCATATCGAGTATTTCGCTTTGCGCGATGAAGATGGCGGCTACCTGGGAACGCTCGAGGTATCGCAGGACCTCACACCTCTTCGCCGGCTCAGCGGTGAACAACGCATACTGTCCTATGACAGTAAAGAATAAACGGCATGGGAAACCTTATAATAACTCCAAAAACAAAATTATACGACCTCCCGGAGGCGTTTCCTCAGCCTCGTATTCAGCCACTGGCTTGATACGAAAGGTGACGGGGAATACCGGATCTATTTTACCCGGCAGATTATGTATCACCTGCCCGGGTGCCATCCTATCAGATCATTTTATTGAGTGACAAATCCGGCGATCTGTGGCGGATGGGCTATTTTTTCTTCGGTCTTTTGTTTTTCCTGCGGTTTTTAATCCATCGGCGATAAATAATCCATCCGGCCAGCAGGAAGAAGAAGCCGAAAATGACGATGGCAATAACCCCCTTCAGGCTGTCACCCCTCACACGGCTCCACATGTCAAGCACCTTCTCGTTCTTGTCAAGAAAATCATGCAGCAGCACACAACGGCTGACCACACTGCTGTCAGGGTACTGGATGGGATTGACATGCAGGCTGTCGTTGCCGGGACCGAAGAAGTAGCTAAGGTTGACGGTTTCTGTCAGTGAGGGGTCGATCTGTGCCTCCAGCATCTCAGCCGTTGCCACGGCGCTAGTATATCCGGTCACATCCATATTGCGCAGGGCAATCTCAGGCTGGCACAGGTAGTTAAGGAAGTAGCTGGCCGCTTTGACATTGCGGGCATATTTGGGGATCACCCACCCGTCGAACCAGATGTTGCTGCCTTCGAGAGGCACCGCATAATCAAGCGACACCCCCACGGATGCGGCTTCTTCGATCGCCCATACCGCGTCACCGCTCCATGCATAGTTCATCCATATTTTGCCCTTTGTCATCATCTCCTTTCCGAAATCGGCCTCCCATCCCGCAAGGTTTGGTTTCAGGCGGGTCAGCTGTTGTTCAACGATGGCTATATCCTCATCCGTATGGTCGTTTGAAACGTCGTAGCGGCTGCGTTCCCCCGAGGCGATCTGGGAGTAGAATCCATAGATGGCGGCCATATTGTACACATCCCAGTAATGGTCCTTCATCAGTATCTTACCCTTGTTTTTCGGATCCCACAGGCAGGCCCAGGATGAAACCTCATCTGAAGATATCAGATCGGTGTTGTACAGCAGCCCCGAGGTCCCCCACATGTAAGGAACCATATAGTCCGATGCTTTCTTGTCCGGCACGCTGAATGCATCCATGCGATCCGTCAGAAAAGGCGACAGGTTACCAAAATAGTTCCCTGTCGTTCCGAAATCCTGGATGATGGGCAGCAGCAGATCATTTTTAAGCATTCTCTCAATAATGTATTGAGTGGGACACACCAGGTCGAAATCTTCATGTCCCATGTCAACTTTGGTGTACATCACCTCGGGCATGTCAAAAACCTGGTATACGATCTCAACCTCTTCACCGGTCTGTTCTTTGTACCAGTCCGGGAACTCGGCAAGCACGTCTTCATCAATATAATCGGCCCAGTTGTAAATTTTAAGGACCCTGCTTCTGGATGAGTCGCTTTCACGGCAACCATTCATCAGTTGAATAAGGGCAGCCGACAGCAGCAGCAAGCCTAAAAGGCGCGTAAATCTTGAGACTCCGGATTTCTTCATTGTGTTTCGGTGTTTTTTTTGGTGGCTCTCTGGTTAATTATTATCAATAGTACAAGAACGGTGACAAAGATAATGGCTGACAGCGGCCGGAGCTCGGGAGTCAGACCCCCCCTCCGCGCATCTGCGTATATGTAAGTCGACAATGTCTCAAGTCCCTCGTTCCCGATGGTGAACAGGGTGATCACAAAATCATCGATCGACAAAGTAAAGGCAAGGATAAAACCGCTTACCATGCCCGGCCTGAGCTCCGGCAGGAGAACTTTTCTGAGGGCGAGAAACGGCGTGGCACCAAGGTCAAGTGCGGCTTCATACAGGCTGGGATTCATACGCCTGAGCCTGGGCATCACGTTAAGCACCACGTAAGGGGTGCAGAAGGCTATATGTGCCAGGATGACTGTGGTATATCCCTGTGAAATGCCCAGGCTCACAAAAAGCAGGAACAATGAAATCGCCGTAATGATGTCGGGATTAAGAATGGGTATGGCATTGACCATCTGGATGATCTTCTGGCGCCGGGGCTGCAGGTTATAGATGCCGATGGCCGCCATGGTGCCCAGCACAGTCGAGACAAATGCCGCGATAAGTCCGATTAACAGGGTATTCTCCAGGGCGCTGGTAAGGGAATGGGTAACCCCTCCCCGGAATACGGAAGCATACAGTTTAAGTGAAAAGCCGGTCCAGTTGCCCAGCACCCTGGCCTCGGTAAAGGAGAAGACAATGATGATGAGTATGGGGGCATACAGCAGCACCAGCAGCAGTCCCAAATATCCGGATGACAGCATTTTTCTGGTCATATCATGCCTCCTTCCTCCGCAGCCCTTGCACTTCCCCCGCTGTTGAGAAGCGAGGTTATGCCGATCATCAAAAGCATGATGAGCGACAGAGCGGCACCGTAGTTCCACATGCCGTTGTAGATATTTTCCTGCAGGGTCGTGCCGAAAAGCTTGATATTGTTCAGGGTGAGCAGTTCGGCGATGGCAAAAGTCGAGATGACGGGCATGAAGACCATCATGATCCCGCTGGCGATACCGGGGAATGAAAGCGGCAGCACCGTTCTGAAAAACACCTGGCGGGGATCGGCCCCCAGGTCCTGTGCCGCCTCAATGAGGCTCGGTTCGGTCTTTAACAGTGTATTGTATATGGGGTAAATCATAAAAGGCAGAAAGTTATACACCATCCCGAAAAGCAATGCCCCCTGACCCAGCGGCAGTCTCAAAAAGTCAAACAAAGCCACGGTGGCGAGGGTTCTGATCAGGAAATTGATCCACATGGGCAGGATAAAGAGCATCACCAGCAGCTTTGCCCGTTTTGTTTCCATCCGGCTCATCAGGTAGGCAGCCGGGTAACCGAGGATGAGGCACAGCAGGGTTGTGATCATGGCGATGCCGGCTGAGTATATGAAAGTATTCAATGCCTCCTGCTGCATCCAGAACCTGATGAAATTCGCGAACGTAAAGCGGCCTTCATGATCCGTGAAAGCGTAATAAACAATGAGGATCATCGGAATCAGCACGAAGAAGGCAAGAAACAGGGTGTAGGGCAAGGCCCAGTTCCTTCTGCGGCCCATAAAAAACACAAGCTTTCTTTTCACGCTCACCGTTTTATGCTTTCCCGATCCGGATGGACTCAGGCGCAATGCTGACGCCGACACGGTCACCGTCATCCCAGATGTCATTCGTGTCCGCGTAGATGCTCTCCTCAGTCCCTGTCCGCACCGTCAGGTGATAATGGTCACCTTTGTAAAGAATGAAATGGATTATGCCGTCAATCATACCGTCCTCCGCATTGTCATGGAGAACGATATCCTTAAAGTCCACATATACTTTCACCCGGGCACCTGCCTCAGACTGTCCCGTGTCGCTGCATTCAAATGTTGTTCCGAGAAAACTGACGTGCGAGCTGTCAACCACTTTGGCATCGAATGTGTTGCAAAGCCTTTCCTTTTTCATGACCTGAATGTCAAAGGGCTTTATGCGCATGCCCACTGTCTGTCCCGCCTTAAAAGGATTATAATCCTGGATGATAAACTCAAAACCCTCCGGTGTGGCAACCACCATCTCATAGTGCACTCCCTTAAAAATGCACGAGGTTACCTGTCCCGTGAACTGGGCCCCTTCCAGCTTCTCAAAAATATATATGTCCTCAGGCCTGACAACCACGTCAACCGGTTCATTCAGTCCGAATCCCCTGTCGACGCATTCAAACCGGCGACCGGCAAATTCGACCATGCAATCCCTTATCATGTTGCCGTTAAGGATATTGCTTTCCCCAATGAAATCGGCGACAAATGCATTTTCCGGCTCATTGTAAATCTGTGTCGGCGTGCCGGTCTGCTGTATGACACCTTCGCGCATCACCACGACCGTATCACTCAGCGTCAGCGCTTCCTCCTGGTCATGTGTCACATATAGAAAACTGATTCCCAGTTTCCTGTGCATATCCTTGATTTCCATCTGCATGTCCTTGCGCATCTTCAAATCAAGAGCAGCCAGCGGCTCATCCAGCAGTAGCACCTCAGGCTCATTGACAATGGCGCGTGCAATGGCCACGCGTTGCTGCTGACCGCCTGAGAGCGTATCCACATCCCTCTCCTCGTAATCGGTCATGGTCACAATTTTAAGCACGCGCATGACCCTTTTTACAATTTCTTCCCGTGGGAGCTTTTTCAGATGAAGCCCGAAGGCGATGTTATCAAACACATTCAGGTGCGGAAAAAGGGCATACCGCTGAAATACCGTATTCACAGGCCTCAGGTGGGGAGGGGTATGTGTCATGTCTGTTCCTGCGATGGTTATTTTTCCTTCATCCGGTCTGAGGAACCCGCCGATCAGTCGGAGCAGTGTAGTTTTACCGCAGCCGGAGGGACCCAGTATCGTGACAAATTCACCTTTCCTGACGGCAAGGTTGATATCCTGGAGCACGGTCCTCCCGCCAAATGAGTGGGTCAGGTGCTCAATGGTGATTATATCCTGATTTGCCTGCTGATTCATTTCCGGAACTAAGATGGCCTTATAAGTCGGTCAGGTTATGTATTCAGGTGACACAAATAAAACTATAAAAATATAATTTTCTATTCATTCTGATGTACAATTCTGATATCCGCAAACAAAGGGCGGGCAGCTTTCTGCACGATGCGATTGACTGGTATTGCCGCAACTAAAAATGACACGGGTTAATTAACAGGGCTTTTATAAACCCGTACTGAACAGTATGGTGCGGATGGTCCTGAAGAAAATCTTTATGTCTTCCCTGAGTGACCAGCTGTCAATGTATTTGACATCCAGCTTCATCCATTTATCAAAGCGGACATTGTTACGGTCAGGCATGATCTGCCAGGTGCAGGTTATTCCGGGCTTTACCGACAACCTCCTCAGCTGCCATCTTTCATACTGCGTCACCTCCGATGGCAGGGGAGGGCGTGGGCCCACCAGCGACATCTCCCCCTTCAGCACGTTAAAAAACTGCGGCAGTTCGTCCAGTCCCGTTTTTCTCAGGATTCTCCCGACAGGTGTGATCCTCGGATCATTTTTAATCTTGAAGACAGGTCCGTCGCTTTCATTTCTGTCGATTAACAAGGGCTGAAGGTTTTCTGCGTTTTCAACCATTGTCCTGAACTTGTAAATGTAAAACTGCCTGCCCCGCAGACCCACTCTTTTCTGTTTGAATATCACGGGTCCCTTTGATGTGCATTTGATCAGTATGGCAATCAGCAGCATGACAGGAGAAATCAGGATAAGGATGCCGAAGGAGATCCATA
>JAXDCR010000113.1:0-4753 GCA_034677845.1 Bacteroidales bacterium
CTGCTGCATGGCCAGGTTGTTGATATGTTGTATTTCCCTGTTATCCGCGGCACTTATCCCGGATGGTTTCCATGGGTGGGTGGAGAGGATTTTATTTTTTTCAGGCCGATCTTTAATATTGCCGATTCTTCAATAACCATAGGCATCCTCGCCATCATTCTATTCCAGCGCAGGTACTTTTCCGGAAATTCACCCATTATTGAAGAGGCTGATTCTCCAACCGAGTCCCTTAATCTGGACACAGGACATCCTTAGCCTCCGGTGGTAACAAATGTCCCCGGCATACGGATATTTCTGGGCGTGTGACAAATTACCGGAAGCTCAGCTCTGTTAAGGATCTGGTGTGCGGTATTTCCAATGATCAGGCCCAGGCCAGATGTTTGTTCAGTTGTGATCGAAAGCAGGTCAGCGTGAACGGCTCCGGCATAGTTCAACACGAGGTCAGTCACATTATCACCGAATACTTCATGCATGACAGAATGTGTCTGGCCTTCCACATATCCGATGACCTGGCTCACATAAGCCCTTATCTTGTTCATGTTATATTTACTTCTGGATGTATGAACGCCTAGCACATGGACCTCAGCTTTAAAAAGCCTGGCAATTTCAGTGGTGAAGGGAACCTTCTGCCTTGTATCCTTTGTAATGTCAACAGGAAGCACTATTTTTCTGATCCTTTCAGGGCACGCGTTTTTCCTTAATGTGATGACAGGGCGATCTGCTGCTGAAATGATCCGGTAAGTGTTGCTGCCAATAAAAAACTCCTGGAAACCCGAAGCACCGTGTGTCGAGGCAGCAATAACCGAATCCTCTGAGAGCCTTGCCTCATGGACTACTTGCTGATATATCCTTCCTGTTTTTATGAGGTATTTCAATGTCGATCCCTTGCCAAGCCTGTTTTTATAATCCCCGACAATTTTCCTGAATTTTTCTTCCGCCTCCTCTTGTTTGCCGATGACAGAAGAATGGTCAGATTCGTCTGTGTTTACAATGACATGAATCATTCTGATATCGACTGGCAGCTTTCTGGAGAAGAGCATTGCCATTTGCAGGCCATATAGGGATTCTTCCGAAAAGTCAATGGGTACGATAAAGTATTTCATTTGCTTACTTTTTAAGATACTTTCACAGTAAGTATTATTTCTTAGGCTGATAAATCTTAAACCGTATCCGTGTCAAGTTCATTTTAAACGGGTATTCTTGTTAAAATAGTTACGGTGGATTCATTTTACAAAAAAAAATGCTATTTTTAAGCGGTTAAGAGTATTGAAAACCAATACAAACACTACAATCATACGTACTTTATTGCTTTTTGTTATATTAAATCCAATGCCTTAATAAAGAACCAGTAAATTCAATTTAATATTTAAATAACTAATATCAACATATCATGAAAGATGCAGTGATTGGAATTGACATCGGTGGTACTTTCACCAAATTTGGCGTTATCGATAGCGACGGGAAATGCCTCGTCGAGAGTTCCATTGGAACCAATACCCATCAGGATTTTGATAGCTACCTGAAAGAACTGATGGATGCCGTTGACGTCATCGTTAAACCCATTAAAAAAGAACTTTTTATCAAAGGAGTAGGGATTGGTGCGCCAAATGGCAATTATTACGCCGGTACAATTGAAAATGCAGTTAACCTGAATTGGAAAGGAGTTGTTCCCGTCGTTGAAAAGATGAAAAAATACTATCCGGGAATTCCAATTGTTCTGACAAATGATGTGAATGCGGCTGCCATTGGTGAAAAGGAATTCGGCGGTGCCAAAAACATGAATGATTTTATTGTCATCGCGCTGGGCACAGGATTGGGAAGTGGAATCGTAGCCAACGGCACGCTGATATACGGTCATGACGGCTTCGCAGGTGAATTGGGCCATACCAAAGTAATACCTGGGGGAAGAGACTGCGGCTGTGGTGGCAAGGGATGCCTGGAAACCTATGCTTCGGCAACGGGTCTGAAACGTACCGTTTATCACCTGCTTTCTGAAAGAATGATTGAAAGCGAACTTCGTGATATCAAGTACAGCGACCTGACAGCTAAAATGATCAGCGATGCTGCACACCGGGGTGACAAAATTGCCCTCGAGGCTTTTGAATTCACCGGACGAATCCTTGGCAGGTCGCTTGCAGACACAGTCGCCCATACAAGTCCCGAGGCTATTTTCCTTTCCGGTGGTGTTGCCAATTCCAGGGAACTGATTACCGTTCCCACCAAGAAATACATGGAAGAAAACCTGCTGCCGATTTTCCGGAACAAGGTTAAAATCCTAATTTCTCAGTTGCCCGATATGAATGTCGGATTAATGGGTGCAGCAGCACTTGCATGGAACGAATTAAAAATCAAGGCATCCTGAAGAAATAACACTGGATTCTCTTGGTCTGATAGGATCCCGGTGCATGATTTGCCGGTATGAAACATTGACTGGAAACTGCGCACCGGGATCTGTCATATGTTAAAGGATGATTTGGATACCCGGGGGGGTTTTCTTCTGCAGTCCGGTAATAATAGGGATAGGACGGATCTTTTTTACTTGCTGAGAGCTGTCAGCACCGTATATCCTGCAAGCTTGCCGTCGTTACTGTAAGATTCACTCCTGACCAGACCAATGTTTCTGGCATACCATTCGACACCCCTGGCTTTTATTGACATCATCATCTTGGTGGTAATGTCATAGGATATTTTATAACATTCAAATGACCCTGCGGGGGTGGTGATTGTTTCAACCGCTTCAACCTTCCGGTTTGAAATGCTGATTGTCATTGTCATAAAAGCAACCCCTTCACTTGAAACGGATATACTCAGGTTGCCATTTTTAAGGACTTCACCGGCTTTTGGGTTGGATGGCAGTTCAAGGCTTCCTCCTTCAATTTTGATCTCCATGTCTTCAAACGACTCCATGGATTCCTGATTCAGGTAATTTTTCATGTCAATAAAGTATATCCCGTTTTCGCATTTTGCCGTAAGTTTGCCGGAGCCCAGGCTCTTGCCCTTATCATCAAAATTTTCAACGGATATATCGGCTTCAACAGAAGCCGGACCTTTCCGGATACCGGTGATTTGCTGTACCGAGGAACCGGTCACTTTATCTTTGGCGCTGTATTGGGTATAAGTCAGTTTGGCATTTTCAGTCTCAGGATAGAAAAGTGAGCAATCCTGGGAATAGGTCCGGGTAACAGACACCAGGACAACAAAAAGAACTGTCAGTGGGTGGTTCATGGGTTTATTTTAATATTAATGTTTTAATTATTAGCCGATTACACATTATTTGGAGCATTCAAATAAACATAATTGCTACTCACTTAGCTCGTGAGATCGCTACGCTAAGTTGAGTCAAGCATTTTACCGGGGCGGTTCATATGACAAATTATTGAAGTAATATCAAATTTACTCATTTTTTTCATAGAACCTATTTACTTCAAGGCCGGCAAATACTCACGAATGTCTTTGCATTTTTGTCTGTCAACCGGGTGACATGATATATGGTCCAGCAAGTATCCTGACCAAATCAGGGAGATTTTATAAAATCTAAGTAATTTTAGCTATGTTTTATACAAATTCCTGTGAGCCATGAGAACCAAACTTTTTCCCATCCTTTTCGTCGCATTCTTAAGCAGTTCCGCCCATGCTGCCGGTCCGGTGGAAGTACCTTCAATCATAACCGGGGTGACAGTCTTTCTGAATAGTGCACAGATTACCAGGCAGGCAAGGCTCACGTTGACCAAAGGTCTTACATCACTTGTCTTCAGTGGCCTGCCAGTTTCAATCGATCCGCAAAGCTTGCAGGTAAAGGGTGAGGGTAATTTTATAATTCTTTCAATCCTTCACCAGGTCAATTACCTTAACAACCAGCCAGCTGCCACCAGAGAAGTCAAAATGCTGCAGGACTCAGTCAAATACCTCGAAGGGCAGGTTGCCCTCCTCAGCAGTTCCCTGGCAGTGGCTAAAAGCGAGGAAAGTTTCCTGATGGCCAACATGGACCTGGGCAGGGACGGGAACGGAACAACGGTTTCAGAACTGAAACTTTTTGCAGATTATTTCAGGGGCCGTTTGCTTGAATTAAAAAAGGATCAGGTACGCTTCGGCGACGAGATTGTCGTGCTAAACGGTAAACTGGAAAGGATCCAAAAGCAGTTAAATGCCCTGAATGCCAGGTTGAATGTGCCTACTTCCCAGGTTACGGTTAACCTGTCAGTTACTGAAAACACTGTTGGCAGCATTCATCTGTCCTATGTTGTCAGTGATGCCGGATGGCAGCCGGTCTATGACATCCGTGCGACGGATATACGTAATCCCATTGCCATGAGCTTTAACGCAACTGTTTTTCAGAATACCGGTGAAGAATGGAACAATGTTCCATTGAGCTTATCAACCGTCAATATACGTCAGCAGGGACGGCAACCCGAGCTTCAGCCATGGTTCATCGATTTTGAAACTCCTTATTATGACCTGAAAAACCAGTCCCCTTCCCCGGTAACCTTAAGAAGTGCATCCGACCGGATGATGGTGGAAGAAGAAGCTTTGGAAGAAGCGGCAACCGCAGCATTATATACGGAGATCCGCGAAAACCAGACCAGTGTTGAATTTACAATCAGCACCCCTTATACAATCCCATCAGACAACAACCAGTATACAATCAACGTCCAGCAATATTCCATACCGGCGATTTTTGAGTATTACTGCGTTCCCAAGCTCAACCGGGATGTGTTCCTCCTTGCGCGCCTGACGGAATGGCAGCAGTACAACT
>JAXDCR010000114.1:0-7922 GCA_034677845.1 Bacteroidales bacterium
AATGGAGGAAGTTGGGACGAACAAACGGCTTGTGTACCTTGACATATAGGACGGCCGCCGTTTCACTGCAATAAATTATTTTGACTTTCTCTTCTATTTATATTAACTTAGATAATTTCATCATTCATTCAAAGCAATGGTAGCGCAACGACCTGAACCTGCCAGCAATCCGCTTATGTACGGAGGAATCCTGCCACACGAGGAACTGCTGGCTGTCGGCAAGAAATACAAAAAACTGACACTTGGCATTCCCAATGAGAAACAACAGGTTGAGCAGAGAGTGCCCCTGACACCGGAAGCAGTGGAGGTGCTTGTTGACAACGGTCATGAGGTGTTACTGGAATCAAAGTCAGGTGAGGGGGCCAGGTACACCGATACTGACTATTCCGAATGCGGGGCATTCATAGTTGGCAACAAGGAGCAGGTGATGCAGGCTGATATTATCCTGAAGGTGTCACCATTGGAAATCAAAGAAATAGAAATGCTTAAAGAGAACCAGGTCATCCTGTCGACACTCAATTTTAACCAGCAGACTGAGGAATATATAAGGGGACTTATGAACAAAAAGGCCACGGCCATTGCCATGGAGCAGATCAAGGATGAGCACGGTCAGTTCCCTGTCATTCAATGCATGAGTGCCATATCAGGTATTTCAGCCATAAATATTGCCGCTCAGTACCTGAGCTTGCAGGGTGGAGGCAAAGGGGTCATGCTGGGAGGTATATCAGGGATCACACCCACTGAGGTCGTCATCATCGGCGCGGGCACCATTGCCGAGTTTGCGGCAAGGGCTGCACTGGGGATGGGGGCTTTCGTGAAGGTGTTCGACAATTCGCCGCACAGGCTTGAAGAGCTGCAACGCAACCTGGGGCAGAGGCTTCATACTTCCATATTTCATCCCAAGGTGCTGAGAAGGACACTCAAGTCAGCCGATGTACTCATAGGTGCCATCAACCTGTGGGAATCGGGGCCGAGATATTTTGTCACCGAAGACATGGTAAAAGACATGAAAAAAGGATCGGTCATCATTGACCTGAGCATCGACCAGGGTGGATGCATAGAGACCTCTGAATACAGAACGCTTCAGGATCCCATGTACGTTAAGCACAACGTAATCCATTATAGCGTACCTAACCTGCCATCCAGGGTGGCCAGGACAGCTTCCATTGCCATCAGCAACATACTTTCACCAATTCTTGTGACAATCGGCAGCTCCGGAGGTTTTAAGCCTTTTCTGAAAGCCAACCTTGATGTGCGCAACGGTGTATATCTTTATAACGGCATCCTGACGAGCGACTATCTCGGCAACCTGCTCGGTATACCCTCTAAGAATATAGACCTGTTGATCGCCGCCTTTTAAATGTCTATGAAGTACGACCGGATGGTTCAGCTGAAAAGAAGACTGGGTGAGCTTGACGCCGGTAAATTCCTTGATGTGGCCGTTGGCCGGGGAGAGTTCCTGAAATTTGCTGTTGAATCCTTCAGATCATGGATCGGGGCGGCAGGAATTGACACAAATACGGAATCTCTTGAAATTGCCAGGGAGCTTTTTAATGCCCTTCCCGTAATGCTTGTAAGCGGATCTGCCCTTTCAATGCCTTTCCCAGATTATCAGTTTGACACCCTCACCCTGTCAAATGCCATACATCATATCCAGGATCACAACTCCCTTTTTAAAGAAATGGAAAGGGTATGCAAGCCCGGGGGGCTGATCATCATCAATGAGATGATCAACGACAACATAACACTTATGCAGGAAACTCATATGCGATACCACCGTCTGCTGGCTGAAATTGACAACACCCTGGGGTATTATCACCGCGAGACCTTCAGTGAAAAAGAGCTTAATGCACTTATCAGACAAAGCCGGTTTCAGCTATCAGAAAGCTTTGTCCATGAGGAAGAGATCGCCGAGACGATGCAAAAGGAAGAAATTGAGCAGCTGGTCTCTTCATTGCATAAGAGAGTCACCATGCTGCGTAACTCGGAGTATTATTATTTCTATGAGAACAAGGCCAGGGATATCATAAAAATGTTGTATAAAAAGGGTTTCCATAAGCCAAAACACATTACATTCATTCTAAGAACTTTAGTCCCTGGTCGGGAATAATAAAGCATGGTCCGGAGAAACCATGCAGAATAATCGTTTTAAAAAGCCCTTCCCGTTTGAAAAGAACTCTTGGGCCTAACAACAGGATTTTATCGCCTAACCAAACGTTTTGGGAAGGGCTTGATATAATCTGTATGTTGAACTTTGTACCATGTGAAATGTCTCAATTGCATGGATCATTTACCTTACCGGGCGTACCCAGATCACCTGCACCAAACACTGAAGAGGATTTGCACCATGAACTCCCCATCACTGCATTCTGGGCATTCAGCAAAAGAGGGCTCAGGCTGAGTGATGCACCGCTGCAATCCGCAAAGCCGGCATCGCCGTAATTAACGGAAAAAATGAGTGCCCCGTCACCATCAACGGTGCCCGGGTTATACAGAGACAGGACGGATCCTGTATTCGTCAGGGAGATGCTGCTTCCGTATACATAGGCACCTGTGCCTGCGGCTGACTGTGTGCGGGCAAGGACATAATATTCACCCGGCTGGATTTCAATAGACTCGGCTATCACATGCCTTTCCGTATCATTTCTCCGGATGACCAGGTTGAGCAGATTGCATGCGGCCGAAGAGGTGTTGTAGATTTCAAACCATTCACCATCCGTATCCGACAAAGCCGTCGGATCATACATAATTTCTGTGATGATCAGATCACCGTAGCCTATGTCAGCCGATCCGCCGGATGTGGTTTCATTCAGCTCAACAACCTCGACAGAAGTCAATGAGTCGAGGCTTATCTGGAAAAGCATACTGCCTTCATTCAGGGAAGCGTTCACGTGTATCTGGTAATGTCTTTTTGCCTGGGGATCAGGGATGCTGCCCGTCAGGGTCCTGGTGGCGGTACTGCCGTCCTGATTCATATAGGTGAGGGTTGCCGTGATTGTCAGTGGAAGAGGCCGGAAGTAACCCGTTCTTGTCTCATCCCTGACAAAAAGCAGGGAACCGGCCTGGGAAGCAACATTGGTCTCGTAGTCGATGAAACTCGCTTTCAGCGCATCTGAATAGACAATGGAAACAAGAGTGTTGGCCAGCTCACAACCGACAACCACAGTCTGCTGCTGGTTGCTCAGTATGGCAAAGTCCTCCGATCTGCCATAAAAGTATGGATTATCAAAGGCTGCCGGCAAGTCATTGTTTGAATGGGCTATAATATAATAGGTTCCGGTTTCAAGTCTGATGACTTCCGGCATATCGGCAGCCCTTTCATATTCTCTGTACAGTGATCCGCTGCTGCGCATAATACTCACTTTGAAATCGTCTGTGGAAGGGGTGGTTTTCAGATAGCCATCCGTTTCGTTGACTTTAACGAACAGCCCGATCTCAACGGACAGATTTCCTTCCCCGGGAACAGGCTCTTCTTCTTTTATACAGGAAACCAGCATGACCAGAGTAATGCCAAGCAGGGACAAATAATGTGTGTTCATGGCAGAAAATACATTTATTGGTTGTAATACTTAATACCATGAGAATTGAAAAAGTAATCATATTGTTAAAAAAAAATTTTTGATACGCTGATTGCCTGGCAGGTATCCGGAGTTTGTCGGGAAAATAAAGGGCGTTGTTAAGGCATGTTGTCAGGGAAAATGTCAATGCATTTCCTCAAGGAACATTCTCACGGACTCTTTTATTGAATCCTCAACCGGAATGAAGGAGCAGTTAAGTGCGTCAACTATCTTTTGATTTGAATATGAGGTTGTCTCTGCAGCTATTCTGAGTGCCTGAAGAGTGATCCGCGGAGGCTTTCCTCTTATCAGAGAAAACAGCCGTTCACCTGTGCATGCCAGCAATCCCAGAGCCTGACTTACTCCGATGGCGGGCCTTTTTCTGTTCATGGCATCGGCCACCATGTTGAGAAAGGACCTGTGACTGAGGTTTTCCGAGTTTACAATGAAACGTTGGCCGTGTATGCTGCTTTCGGTGAGCTGTACCATGACGGAGGCGACGTCCCGCACATCGACAAAACCACATCCCCCGTAAGGGTAAAAATTCAATCCCCGGTAAACCATTCTAAACAGTGGTGATGCAACGCTGTTCCAGATGCCGGGACCGATAATTATGGAAGGATTGACAATATTGGCCTGTAAGCCTTCATTCATCCCCCTCCACACTTCCATTTCACCGTTGAATTTTGTTATGGCGTAACGGGTAGATGAGTTATCCGGCCTCCAGAATGTTTGTTCATTTATGAGGTTGTCCTGTCCGTCACTTCCAAGTGCTGCCACCGAGCTGACATGGCACAGTTTGGAAACATTATTTTCAAGGCATGCATTGACAATATTCTTTACCCCTGATACATTGACCTGGTACAGCTGTTTTTCATGCCTGTTTGAATACGAGACCAGGCCGGCGGTATGGTAGACGTGGGTGATACCCTTTGTAATGTCAAGGACAAAAGGATAATCCGTCACATCCCCCTCCACCAGCTCTGCCTTTTTCATGAGGGTGTCGGCCTGGTCTGAATAATAACTGAAGATCCTACGAATGGCTCCGGTCTTACTTGCATGGTGGATTATTGCCCGTACCGGATAGTTGAGTTTTAGCAGCTTGTACAAGACGTGGGATCCGAGAAACCCGCTTGCCCCGGTAACCAGCACCATGGCTAAAGTTCTTTTATAAGCTCGCTGACCAGGAGGTTAAGGTTTACCTCTGCCCTGCCTGCCGTTTCGAGGATGTCTTCAATCCTGGCTGGTTTCAGGTCATCGGGGTCACATTCATCCGTAAGGACTGATAAAGCTGCGCAGGGAAGGCTCATGTGATTGGCCACAATGACTTCAGGTACGGTAGACATGCCTACCGCATCTGCAAAATTCCTGAACATGCGGTATTCGGCACGTGTTTCGAGGTTAGGCCCTGAAACCGAAAGATAGGTTCCCTTATGGAGGAGTATATGGTTTCTTTCAGCGATTTTTTCAAGCATGGCGTTCAGCACCGGTGAATAAGGCCTGCTCATATCGGGGAAACGCGGGCCAAGCTCATCGGTGTTCCTTCCTCTGAGTGGGTTGTCTGGTTGCAGATTGATATGGTCGTCAATCAGCATGATGCTTCCTTTTTTAAATCGGGGATTCATAGACCCTGCTGCGTTGGAAAGGAGCAGGTGCTTTATGCCAAGCATTTTCATGACCCTGACCGGAAAGGTTATCTGCTGCATAGTGTAGCCTTCATAATAATGAAAACGGCCCATCATGGCCACAACAGTCTTGTTGTGCATCTTACCATAGATCAGCCTGCCGGAATGAGATTCGACGGTTGATACCGGGAAATCCGGTATCTCCGCATATTCAACTGTCTGCGCCACATCTATATGGTCGACAAGTTTGCCAAGTCCCGTTCCCAGCACGATCCCGATCCCGGGATTCACTATCCCTTTTGCTTCCAGAAAGGCAGTCGTATGTCTGATTGACTCAAGCATTATTATCTGATTATTTCAATGAGAACCTGGTCTTTTGCCACAGTATCACCTGCCTTGACGCACACTTTTTTTATTTTGCCGCTGAACTGGCTGGTGATCTCATTCTGCATTTTCATGGCCTCCAGGATCAGTATGGCCTCACCTTCTTTTATCTTTGAATTTTCCTCTACCAGCATTTCGATTATCTTTCCGGGCATGGGCGCTGTCACTGATTCCATTTTGGAGGCCTGTTTGCTGCCGGCAAGGAATTTTCTTCTTTTAAAGGAGATGGGTGATTCGATCGTAAAGGAATAGCTGGTACCATTGATCAATACCACATATTTGTTCTGGTTTTTTTCAATGATATCAGCCAGGTACTTCTTGCTTTTATATTCTATGTAGGTAAATCCCTCCTCGCTTTCGAAAATTTTGATATCCTTTTTTTTCCCGTTTATCTTAAGCTCCTCGCTGAAAATGTTTTGAATGACGTACTGCTTTTCGAGCGGAGTGACGGCAATGTATTCAGGGATTTCCTTTGCCTTTTGTTTGTAAAAACGCATTGTCTATCTATTAAAGTGATTTCAGCCGCTTGTTCAGCACCCAGGGACTGATGTTCCTGCCACGTTCGAAGTCGGGCTTTGTTATTTTTTCGGTTTCAAGTTCCGCTGCGTAATCAAAAGCGGCAACATAAGCTGCAAGCATCTCTCCGTCTGGATCCTGGAAATACAACTTGTCCATTTCCTTTTCAATAAAGGAAGTATTAAAGTCACCTTTTATGAATTTCCTGTGATTCATGACGGCCAGGCAGAAGGGTATTGTTGTCTTTATACCCTTGATCCAGAATTTTTTAAGGGCGAGGGTCGATCCGAGTATGGCTTTTTCGCGGCTATCGGCATGGACAATGACCTTGGCAATAAGCGAATCGAAATACCCGGTGACCACTGAATAATCTGTAATGCCACTGTCAATACGTATGCTTTTGCCTGTAGGGTAGGAAACCTTTTCAATGATGCCGAGGCTTGGCGCAAAACCGGCCTGCGGATCCTCTGCATTTACTCTGCATTCAATGGCATGTCCTTTTACCTTGATGTCTTCCTGCCTGAAAGGCAGTTTCTGCCCTTCCGCCACCTTTATCTGCAGGTCGATCAGATCAATGCCGGTAACCATTTCAGTAACCGGATGCTCGACCTGGATACGGGTGTTCATTTCCATAAAATAGAACTTTTTATCTGCATCCATTAAAAACTCAACGGTACCGACGGAATAATAATTAACGGACTGAGCAATGCGGATGGCAGCTTTACCCATTTCCTCGCGCAGGTTCTTATCCAGTATGACAGAGGGGGATTCTTCAATAAGCTTCTGATGCTTGCGTTGAATGGAACATTCGCGTTCTCCCAGATGAATATAGTTTCCGTGCTTGTCACCTGCAATCTGGAATTCTATATGCCGGGGATTGCGCACATATTTTTCAATGAATACGGAGGAGTCGTTAAATGCTTTTTCTGCTTCGCCTGTGGCCATTCGGAACATTTTATCCATGGAAGCTGACTTGTCCACTATTCTCATCCCTCTTCCGCCTCCGCCTGCAGCGGCTTTCAAAATGACGGGGTAGCCTATTCTGTCTGCTATTTCAGCTGCTTCCTTACTGTTCTTGACGGCGCCCTGGCTTCCCTGAAGCAGGGGAATATCGTATTTCTGTGCAAGCTGCTTGGCGATTGTCTTCTGCCCCATTTTATATATGGCCGAGGCAGAAGGCCCGACAAATATTATGTTTTCTTCTTCACATCGCTGGGCAAAGTATGGATTCTCAGCAAGAAATCCGTATCCCGGATGAACGGCGTCGATCTTATTGGATTTAACTGCTTCAATGATGCGTTCGATATCAAGAAATTCAGGGATTTCCTCAATGGTTTGTGAAAAATCGATCACATCATCCACCATTCGCAAATACAAGGCATTAGGCTCCTTGGCGGTTTTAATGCCGAATGTCTTGATTCCCAGCTTATCGGCTGTCTGAATGATACGAACGGCAATCTCGCCGCGGTTGGCGATAAGCAGACTCTTGATTTTCATGTGATTATTTTGTCATTAGTTTATTGATAATAAGCTTGATACACATCACATGGAACACAAAATAATAATGCCTTTTAATGAAAAGTCCTTTGCATGGGTGTTTCATATTTATATTTCAATTTGCTCATCGGGTAATTGACCTCACTCGGCTAAGGGCAGGATCAAATGAAACGCCTGAATACACATGCAGATAATTGATAAAGTTTTTAGCCAGGGGTTTCATGTGTAAATAATTTAAATTTTTAAGGTCACATGGAACCTCCATGTTTAAAAATTATTTTCATGCTTGTTTGTGTTTTCAAAACATGGAGGGTTCATACGTTTATTTTATCATTAAATTATT
>JAXDCR010000115.1:0-4909 GCA_034677845.1 Bacteroidales bacterium
CCCAGTCAGCATCGTCCGGAACATGCCATCCTGAAGGACATATGTTGCGGTAGTCGGTGACCGCCTGCCAGTTGTATAACAGGCCATAATCTCCTTCCATGTTTTCGGCGTGGTTATAATATGACCATGCGCCGTACGTTTGCCCGCTCAGCTCATATCCGGCGTTGAACCACTCTGTATTGTCCTCAACATAAGATATTGAATCACCGTTTGAATAACGTTTGGCTTTCAGATTTTCTGCCATCCAGGTCTGACTGCCAATGTCTATTGTTTTATAAACATTGCCATCAATATCTTTTACCGTACCGTACGTCAGATCGCTGTTGAAATTGATGCTCCCCTCATTGTCAGTGCCCTCATCATCTTTTGTGCATGTCACCATAAGTGTTGCTGCCACCATAACCATACCCATCATTCGCAATTCCTTTAATATTATTCCAGTTTTCATATAATTTTTATTAATTATTTATTATTTAAGGTGTTTATAATTCCTATGGTATGCATAACAGTCATTTTAACTGTCAGGTGAATGGTTTATTGTTTTATTTGCAGAATGAATATTAACTGATCTTTTTTTAATTTATTGTTCTTACTTAATGTCTGAAAACTATTCGTCCATCAGATTATAAGGTTTGACGATTATTTTTTATTGATCCGCGGGTCAACTGATTTTCACTCAAATCCGGTGAAATAATAAAATACCAGTTCTGCCGTTTTTACTATGGTTAGGCTGAAAATGGATGATTTTTTAAATCAGGGAGGGAGCATTATGCTCCCCCTTTTTGTTTACCATACCTGACTGCCAATTTGGATTGCATAATTGTATGTTATGTGCAAGAAAAAGATTATATTGTATGTTGTTTCCATATTGATCAAACCTAAAATAATTTTAATCATGAACAGTGCTTTGGCAATTATCATCCAGCTTGTCAGTGGTGCACTGGGTGGGAATCTGGCGGGCTCCCTGATGAAAAAGAACTCTCTCGGAGCCGTTTTGAACTCGATTATCGGGATTATTGGGGGTGGACTGGGAGGTCAACTGCTGAATGCAATCGGCATTGGCACGACAACAGGTGGACTTGACCTGGCCAGTGTGATCGGCAGCATTGCCGGTGGTGGCGTCGGGGGAGGTGTATTGCTTGCCATAATCGGTCTTCTGAAAAAGGCTTTTGCCAAATAAGGCCTATCAGGCAAAGCCATTGTAATCAGTCTGACCTGATTCTTATGCTATTCTGGCATTGACCGTTAAATGTCTATCATTCTGCCAGACTTTCAGTATATTTCAGGTATTATTGTCTGTTCGCTGAAAGGTGGCCTGACATATTCATGGCCTTTCCTCCTTGGCGGCAGGGTGAGCTTCACTTCAGGCACTTCCTTGTATGGTATGGTGGTTAACAGGTGGTGGATGCAATTGAGGCGGGCACGCTTTTTATTGTCGGCAGGCACTACGTACCATGGTGATTGCTTGGTATCTGTATATTTGAACATCTCATCCTTGGCCATAGAGTAGTCAACCCATTTTTCACGGGAAGCAAGGTCCATGGGACTGAGTTTCCAGCGTTTGGTGGGATCATCGATCCTCGCCTGGAACCTGTTTTCCTGTTCTTCATCAGAAACAGAAAACCAGTACTTGATCAGGATGATGCCCGAGCGGATCAGCATACGCTCAAATTCCGGACAGGACCGCTTGAATTCCTCGTATTCCTCGTCAGTGCAAAAACCCATGACCTTTTCGACCCCCATACGGTTATACCAGCTGCGGTCAAAGAGGACCATCTCGCCCGCTGCCGGCAGGTGCGCCACGTAACGCTGAAAATACCATTGGGTTTTTTCACGCTCTGTCGGGGTACCCAGGGCTACCACCCTGCAGATCCTTGGGTTCAGGCTCAGGGAAATGCATTTGATCACCCCTCCCTTGCCTGCCGCGTCCCTGCCTTCAAAAATGACAACCACCTTCAGTCCCTTGTGCCTGATCCACTCCTGGAGCTTAACAAGTTCGATCTGCAGCTTTTTAAGTTCCTTCTCATAGACTTTCCTCCGGATTTTGCTGTCATCCTTTTTTTCCGGTTCTATATGTTTCTGCTTGCCCATGACATCATTTATTAATAATATTATTCAGAAATGAAGGATAAGTAAAATTAAATTTAATACTTTTAAGACACCATAGTGACTTTTATTATCAACACTGATCGGGGAATGCTTTAATCACATGCATCCCGGGCCTGCTTCAGGCTGTCAGTTTATAAGATCACAGGATAAAACCAGTTCAGACTTTAACGATTACCATATGAGACTAAACGATTACCCGACTGAAGAAAAAAAGTGGGACAAGAATGAGATTAAGAACAGGACCAGGGAGATGCTGAAGGAGATCGGTTACCTTCAGCATAAAATGTTTGCCCAGTCGGTTTACAGCCTGCTGATCGTCTTGCAGGGTACTGACGCATCAGGCAAGGACGGGGTTGCAAGGGACCTCCTTCAATACTGCAACCCGATAGGCCTCCGGGTTAAAAGCTTTAAAAAGCCCACTCCCGACGAATATGCCCGCGATTTTCTTTGGCGCATACATAGGGAAGTTCCCGGAAAAGGTGAGTTACTGGTCTTCATCCGTTCGCATTATGAGGATATCCTCGTCCCCTCTGTGGAGGGATACATTCCAAAAGAGGTCATTGAGAAACGTTATGCGCTGATCAATGATTTTGAACGTCTTCTTGAACACAACGGTACCAGGGTGTTAAAGTTTTACATGCACGTATCACCTGAAGCACAGGAAGAAAGGTTGATGGAAAGGGTCAGGGAAAAGGAGAAACACTGGAAACACAAGGATGGCGACTGGGAAACAAGAAAAAAATTCCCCGAATACAGGAAGGTTTATGAACGGATTCTGAACGAGTGCAATGAAATACCCTGGCATATTGTTCCTTCCGACAAGAACTGGCAGAAGCTATATGTTGTGGCGGAAAAGGTGCTGGAGACCCTAAAGGAACTTGATCTGAAATGGCCTGAACTTGAATCTGAGATGTTTACCAAGTAACAGCAGGCTTGTCATTCCTGATTTCTGTGCTGATCTGGCTCCCGTGATGTGTCGGCAGATTTTTCACTTTTTCTTTGCTGGCGCCGTTGCCTTTTTTCTTCGGCTTTTTTTAGCCTGGCCTTTTCCTTGCTGCGCTTTTCAAAGCTGTGCTGCGATTTAATCATGTTTTCAGTTGTTTGTGTTGTACATAATATTTTATTGAAAAAAAGGCTCCACGGAAGGTGGAGCCCATGATGAACAGCTGTATGTTTTTGATTGGTTAATCCGGGACCGGTCAGATCAATTTAACATTCACGGCATTCAACCCTTTCCTCCCCTGGCGGAGCTCGAATGTGACATCATTGTCTTCTGTGATCCTGTCAATTAGTCCACTCACATGCACAAAATGTTCTTCATTCGTTTCATTGTCCCTGATGAAACCAAAACCTTTGGCTTCGTTGAAAAATTTAACTTTTCCTTCTTTCATGATAAAAATTTAAAAAATAAGCCGCAAATGTAAGCTTAATAATTGACTTATCACCGGAATTTTGGTTTTTTTTGTAATTATTTGCGTTTTATCAATATTACCGGAAGAGAAATGGTTGATTTGCTTTTTTAAGCGCTATGAAGCGGAAGGATTTGTTCCGCAGAAAATCGCTCGCGGAAATCATACTCGATGGATCCGGAGAAGGGACAAGGTTAAGTCCGGTCCTCCGGAGAAGCCTGACTGTCAGGGACCTGACCGCTTTTGGAATAGCCGCCATTATTGGAGCGGGCATCTTTTCGACAATCGGAAATGCTGCATACCATGGGGGGCCCGCCATTTCACTGCTTTTCGTTTTTACAGCCCTTGCCTGCGGTCTCTCAGCACTCTGTTATGCTGAGTTTGCTTCCATGGTTCCAGTCAGCGGAAGCGCTTACACTTACGCCTATTTTTCCTTCGGGGAGATCGTGGCATGGATTATAGGATGGGACCTGTTGCTGGAGTATGCCGTTGGAAACATAGCCGTTGCCATTTCCTGGTCGGATTACCTGACTGAGTTCCTGCACGGCTTCAACATTGACATACCGGTTTACCTTACCATCGATTATTTCAGTGCAGTAACCGCCCACAGGGAGTATGTGGATGCCCTGTCGGCCGGAAACGTCATTGCCTTTCTTCCGCCGGGA
Organism: Bacteroidales bacterium; assembly: GCA_034677845.1. Classification (GTDB taxonomy): domain Bacteria; phylum Bacteroidota; class Bacteroidia; order Bacteroidales; family UBA10428; genus UBA5072. The sequence goes on from JAXDCR010000115.1 coordinate 4,184, forward strand.
ACACTGGCTGCCAATCAGGCATGGGTTCATGCCCCGCAGCTGGGGGGATTGAAGATCATTGCAGATTTGCCTGCCCTGTTTATCATTGCGTTGATCACCGGCATTGTATTCATCGGCATAAGGGAGTCACGCACCACCGGTAACATTATGGTAGTCATTAAGCTGCTGGTTATTATCGGGTTTATCGTTACCGGTTCTTTTTATATACATCCGGACAACTGGAGCCCCTTTGCACCGGAAGGCCTCAGCGGGGTGCTGAAAGGTGTTTCGGCCGTCTTCTTCGCTTTCATCGGTTTTGATGCCATTTCCACCACCGCCGAAGAATGCCGGAATCCATCCCGTGACCTGCCCCGTGCCATATTCTATTCACTTCTCATATGTACCGTCCTGTATGTTCTTGTTGCACTGGTGCTTACAGGTATGGTTCATTATTCGGATCTTGGGGTTGGCGATCCGCTGGCCTACGCCTTCAAGAAAGCAGGGTTAAACCGTGTGAGCGGTGTGATTGCTTTCTCGGCATTGATTGCCATGGCCGGTGTCCTGCTCATCTTTCAGCTCGGCCAGCCGCGAATATGGATGAGCATGAGCCGTGACGGGCTGCTGCCCCGTGTTTTTTCAAGAATACATCCGAAGTTCCGTACCCCTTCCTTTGCCACAATTGTAGCCGGATTCGTGGTAGCCGTGCCGGCATTGTTCATGAACCTTACTCAGGTGACCGACCTGACG
>JAXDCR010000116.1:0-15866 GCA_034677845.1 Bacteroidales bacterium
GACAAACCTGGCTGCACAGGGTGCATTCAAAGTTGCAGTATTCAACCGCATAATCCATCCTTGGCTGGCTGATACCTTTCAGCCCATATTCCAGGAAGGAAGGCTGCAGAACATGGGTGGGGCAGACGGTGACACAAAGGTGACAGGCGGTGCATCTGTCCGTGAAATGCTTGATGCTGATGGAACCGGGAGGTGAAACGGGATTTGTCTTTGCGTTGGGTATCAATCCCTTTTCTCCTTTCACCACCGGCTGACCCCATACCTTGTTTTTCAATCCCGCCAAAGCCAGTGCCCCCACCACCAACTTACCTATAAAATCCCGCTTGCCGGTGTCTGTTGACGGAGCAGCTACCGCCCCGGCAGTCGTTTTCAGCGAATAGCGGATGCTGGATTCGGGGCAGACTGCCATGCAGTTGCAGCATCCGACGCAACGTGAAAAGTCAACCTTCAGGTTTTTGACATCAATGCAGGTCGACTTGCATCTGGCCGCGCACTTTCCGCATTTTGTGCAGCTGGATGCATCCATCCTGATTCTGAAAAGCGAAAACCTTGACAGCAGACCCAATACCGTTCCGACGGGGCAGACCGTATTGCAGTACAGCCGGCCGTGCCACAATGAAAGCCAAACGATGAGCAGTACAGCAAGTATGGGGATCAGCACGCTGCGCCAGGTAAAAAGACCCATATCCACCCTGAACAGGAAGTACACCTCCATTTTTTCAAGTATGCCCGCCAGCAGGTTGTTGATGACAACCACCCCCGGCCTCACCAGGTCGGAGAAGATGCGTCCGAAACTGCTGTAAGGATCAAGCAAATTAAGCACGATCATGCTGCCTGCCAGCAGAAATGCTGCCGTGACGGCCAGCAGGGGATAGCGCAGGTAATCCATTGCTTTTCTGAACCTGTACCTTCTGACAATATGCAGTTTCCCGGACAGCCAGCCGAGGAGATCCTGGAGGATGCCCAGAGGGCAAATAAAGGAGCAATATACCCTTCCGTAAAGCAGGGATAGCAGCACCACAAGGATGAAACCCGATGCAATCACGGAGGGCGCCGTGATAAACCGGATCAGCGAAGGCACAAACTGGGGGTAAAGAATGTATTGATGCCATGAAGCAGGTATAAACTCCCGGTAGTCAACAAAAAGCGCTGATACGGAAACCAGGATGATGAGGGAGACAACTACCCTGAAAGGCCTGAGATGCTTCTGGCTCATGAACCGAGGGTGATCCTGTTTATTTTAAGGGCATCGATGTTGCTGGTGCCGACGCCCAGTTGTTCGGCCAGTGCAATGTGGGTGAGCTGCTTCGGCTCAAGTCCGAATACCCTGGTGGCCGCCGTGTCAACAGCGACCATATCGGTGCTGATGAGCTGATATTTCATCAGTTCGATGTCGGCCACCGACACGCCGCGGGGACCGTTGCGCTTCATGACGCGGTAGGCATCGACTATGTTGAGGTCGGGTTTTCTGAAAGTGGCAAAATCAGCTATGCATTGGTGGAGATTGTTGCTGTGCCAGTATTGCCTGTCCCATACCACACCCATCAGGTTCTTCATGGATATGGTCAGCGTTGAGCCGCCATGGTTTTTAAGGCACGGGATATTGATAAACACGTCAGATTCAAGGACCAGCTCATGCACTTTGGCATTCTTAAGAACTTTTCCCCTGGGTATGTCAACCTGCTGGTAGTAACCTTCGCTTTTACCGGAAACGACGGTTGCACCTGCCTTCCTCGCCGCATCTTCAATGCCGCTGTAACTATAGCTGCGTGTCCATTCAGCCACCGGGTTGTCAAAGACATATACAGATTTGGCACCGGCGGCCTTGCATTGCTCAATGACCGCGGTCACGAGTTCGGGATTGGTGGTCGCCCCTTTTTCCGGGGTCGAGTCCCAGCCGATATTGGGCTTTATGACCACTGTCTGGTTGGGTTTCACAAACTGCTTCATCCCTCCCAGGGAGGCTATGCCCCTGGCGAACATCTCCCCGGGTTCCCCGCCCCGTATGGCAACCATATCGTAAGGCAGCTGGAGAGAAGTGCTTTCAGCGGCCATCAGGTTTCCTATCCCTCCGGCTGCAAATGCCGCATGCGATAATACACCGGCGCCGACCGATTTCTTTATAAAATCCCTTCTTTTCATTTTTCCTTGTATTGATGAACTACTGATCAGAGTAGAACTGCCTCAAGGTCATAAATCCTGGCATGTATCAATTGACTTGTCAATCTTTCTGCCCTATCCTGGAAACAGATAAGAGGTCCCGGCATATTCCATCTGATCCACGGGTTAAAATTATGGATTTTTAACAGCTAATACTGAAATCAGGCATTAAAAATTGTTAAGATAGACAGCGCAGGACGACACTTTATCTTTTGACATATTGATCTGCAAGGAAATACACTAACCACCCATGTCACAAAAATTCGACATGGCATGGCAAAGCGATCTCATGAACTAAGCGATTTGAAAAATATTCATAATTTAGCCAGCAACAATCACGCATGTGCGGATGAACGTTCTATGCCTGTACCTCCGGGATGATATCCGTTAAGGAAGGTGTGCCTGGTGTGCTTTGATTGGCCGGACATTATCGGAAGGACGGTGGCAACAATTCAATGAACCTATGAAAGTGCTGTATTACGAATGCTTTGCCGGTATATCGGGTGACATGAACCTGGGAGCCATGATCGACCTGGGTGTGGACCCTGACCACCTGAGGAAGGAGCTGTCGGGGTTGCCTGTTCATGGCTATGAGCTGAAGGTTGAAAAGGACAGCCGAAGGGGCATACTGGGCACAAGAGTTGACGTGCTGATTAATCGGGATTCTGATACAGATCCGGAACATCGCCACAGCAGCCACAGGGAGATCATAAAGCTGATCGGGGAAAGCAACCTGCCGGAAAAAGTAAAAAATACAAGTCTGAAAATATTCAAAATACTTGCGGAGGCAGAAGCCAGGGTGCACGGCACATCAGCTGACGATATCCATTTTCATGAGGTGGGAGCGGTTGATTCGATCGTCGACATCGTGGGTGCCGCCATTTGCATGCACTGGTTCGAACCGGATGCCGTCTGGTGCTCACCTTTGCAGCTTGGCGGCGGCATGGCAGAATGCGTTCATGGTTCCTATCCGGTGCCGGCCCCGGCAACAATGGAGATTTTACGTAACATTCCGGTGAGGACAGGGAAGGTGGATTTTGAAGCCACGACACCCACAGGAGCGGCCATTATGGCAGCCTGTGCAAGCCATTTCGGGGAGGAGTTTTCATTCACCATCCTTGGCACCGGCTACGGCATCGGGAAGAAGGACGGAAGGATCCCCAATGTGGTCAGGGTAAGCCTTTGCGAAACCCATGAACCTGAGCCCGGGGACACCCGGACAATACCTTCCGCCATCATTGAATGCAACCTGGATGACATGAATCCCGAATATTACGGCTATGTCATGGACGCGCTTTTCCAGGCTGGTGCAAAAGACGTGTATCTGACACCTGTCATCATGAAAAAATCAAGACCGGCCATGACTATTTCCGTCCTCTGCGATACGGAAAATGAAGCTGCACTTGGCGAAATCCTCTTCAGGGAGACCTCCACGCTGGGACTGAGAAAATACAGGGTTGAAAAGACAATGCTGGAGCGAAGGACCGAAGTGGTGGAAACCCGATACGGAAAGATAAGAATCAAATCAGCCTGGTACCGGGGAAGCTGTATAAGGAAGAAAGCAGAATATGAGGACTGCGCTGCCATTGCAAGGCAACACCGCATACCCCTGAGTCAGGTTTACCGTGAGGTGGACCGGCAGACAGGAAATCAGAATGAAGAACCCGGCAATGGAAGACAAGTATAAACAGCTGATTGATTCACTCAGGAAGAAGGGTAAGGTTGCCATTGCCTTTTCAGGAGGAGTGGACAGCTCCTTCCTGCTGGATGCAGCACAGCAGGCGCTGGGGGAAATGGTGGTTGCCTATACGGTAAAAACACCCTATGTGCCTGACCGGGAGCTGGAGGAAGCCATTGCCTTTTGCAGGGACCGGCGCATCCCTCACCGGATCATCAGCATGGGGATACCTCCTGCTGTCATCCGCAACCCGGAAAACCGCTGTTACCTGTGCAAGAAGCATCTTTTCTCCAGAATCAAAGAAGAGGCTTCCAGGGAAGGTATCCTGCATGTGCTGGACGGGTCAAATGCCGATGATTCTGCCGATTACAGACCGGGTATGCCAGCTCTTACAGAACTCGGTATCGGCAGCCCCCTGCTCGAAAATAAGCTGTCAAAGGCCGAAATCAGGGAGTTTTCAAGGGAAAGGGGACTGCCGACTGCGGAAAAGCCTGCATATGCCTGCCTGCTGACCCGACTGCCTCATGGCCGCCACATCAGGAGAAAAGACCTTGTCCGCACCGAAAAGGCTGAAAGTTATCTGATATCGCTCGGTTATGATGGCTGCCGCGTGCGCAACCACGAAGATCTGGCCAGGATTGAACTGCCTGCAGACATGGTGAATCCGTTTTTCCGTTCAGACCATTATCTGCAGGTTGCGGCGTATTTCAGAACGATCGGCTATCGTTTCATAACCCTTGACCTGGAAGGATACAGAACTGGAAGTTACAACGAAGTTAAAACACACGATCATGAACCGTGAGGATTTACGCATACTGCTGGATGACGTGAGAAGCGGAATGACAGACGTTGATACGGCTCTTCAGCAGCTGGGGGACTTTGACCTGAAGGAACTTGGCTTTGCCACACTGGACACCCAGCGGGAACTTCGCACCGGCTATCCGGAAGTCATCTATGGTCAGGGCAAGACGCCTGAACAGGTGGCTGAGATTATCCGGTATATGATGACAAAGGACGGCAATATTCTGGCCACCCGTGTGACACAAGACATGTACCTGAAAGTGAAAGAGGTATGCAGTGAGGCCGTGTTTAATCCCGTTGCCCGGACGATTACCGTGCATAGGAAAGATATGGCTATGCCGCCGACATTTATCGCAGTCATCACTGCAGGCACGTCAGACATGCCTGTCGCTGAGGAGGCCGCCGTCACGGCCGAGATTTTCGGTAACCGCGTGGAACGTATCATGGATGTTGGTATTGCCGGCATTCACAGGTTGTACAACAAGCTCAGCCTGATCCGACAGGCGAGGGTATGTGTGGTGGTGGCCGGCATGGAGGGGGCGTTGCCAAGCATTGTGGGGGGACTTGTAGATAAGCCTGTGATAGCGGTTCCCACCAGCATTGGTTACGGTGCCAGTTTCGGAGGACTGTCGGCGCTTCTTGGCATGCTGACAAGCTGTGCCAGCGGCACTTGTGTGGTCAATATCGACAATGGTTTCGGCGCCGGCTTCCTGGCAAGTATGATCAATAAACTGTAAACGGAAACAGGTGGCTGGGCTTTCTGCGCCATATCCTGCCGGCAAACCATCTGAATCCAGGGAGGCGTCGTCTCTTCTGCTTTCGACTGCATACCTGCCGCCCATACAGTACATATCCAAGTTCATGGGTAAAGACGAGGTGCTTATCGAGCGCATGGAAAACTATTGCAGACAATCATACCGCAACCGTTGTCATATTTACGGGGCCAACGGACTGCAGTGCCTTGTCATCCCAGTTAAAAGAGGTTCTGGTGACAAGATGCCGGTGACAGAGGTCGAAACGGATGACAGCAGAAAATGGCAGCAGGTACACTGGAAGTCCATTGTTTCAGCATACCGGCTCTCTCCCTATTTTGATTTCTATGCCGACGATTTCTCCGTCCATTTTAATCGCCGGGCAGAAAGACTTTTTGACTGGAACCAGTCTTTGCTTTCACTCATCCTTGGCATGCTGCACATTGATAAGCCTGTGCGCCTGACCCAGACCTACCGGAAGCCAGATCCGTCATGCCCTCTTGACTTCAGGCAGGGCATTCACCCCAAGTCGCGCTTTGTCAGGGAGGATGCTTCCATTCACTATAAACCCTACCATCAGGTGTTCGGCGACAGGTTTGGTTTCATCCCCAATCTGAGCATCATAGATTTATTATTCAATGAAGGACCGGCAGCTGCGGAGATCATCAGGAGCTCCCTGACCTCATCCGCCGGGTAAAGATGATTATGCTGCATTTCAGCCAGGTACAAAAAAGTCACTGAAAACGGCATACTCACAGCAGACCGGAAATATGCCATGCAAGATGGGATCCGGTCAGTTACAGTCTGAATCCCAAGGTGGCCATCAGGCGTAGCCGCGATTGTTTCAGTCCCGCTGCATTATCCCAGTAAAGGAAATAATCCTCGTTGTGAACCATGCCGGAAACACCAAGGTCAAAAAAGACATTGTTGTCCCTGTAGCCCATGCCGCCCGTAATTTCACCGTAACGGGCATCTTTGTTGTTCTCCGTGCTGGTAAAAGGACTTGGGTAATAAGCGCCTCCGGCCCTGAGGGCAAAGTTGCCAAGCCTCAGCTCTCCGCCAGCTTTTATGTTGAGAACCCTCTGGTAAGTATTTTCAATTTCGCGGTTTGAGCTTTCAAAGTCGGTTTCCCCGTCGGCCTCGCGCAGCCGCATGGAGGAGTAATCGACGTATTCCACGTCAGCGGCCAGGAGGGCTGCATCACCGATCTGCACGCTTGCGCCACCCATGATCCGCAAGGGAGTGAAAAGCCTGTACCTGAAAGTGCCTGCCTCCAGTTCCGTTCCGTCAGAGTTTGTAGGTTTGATATCATAGACTTCCTGACCGTCAAATTCTGAACGCAGGGTGTTGTAATATTTTTCACTGATCCTGTAAAAAGTGGGCAGGTGGATCGATCCGCCGATGCGCACAAACTTGAGCAGCCTTACCATGAGTCCCATTCTCACACTCAGTCCCGTTCCCTCAGCGTCCAGTTCCTCGGTGAAGGCAAAGTTGTTGAAATCGTTGTGGTTCATATCGTCAAACTCACTGTGCACGCTTATCTCATGGTAGTTGACATGCCTTATGCCAAGCCCGATGCCCGTATAGAACATGTTGCTGAGATTAGCCCCGAAGGAGAAATCCCATTCACCCGTTCCGCCTTTGGTCCTGATTGTCTTCTGCTGTGTCACGGGAAGAAATACAGGTGTCTGATACTCAAATGCGGAGCCCGGGATGGTGTCGATCACATAGGCATCAAATGCAAGCCTTTCATAAAAGGGTTCAAGCAGCTCGGGATCCACCCCGTTGGCATAGTCCATGAAATAATCGGCCAGGGAATTATCTGGGTTGATGCCTTTTGTGAATGTATTGCCTTTGTAATTGTTCAGCCTGCTGTATCCGATCGCGAGGCTGGTGCTGACAAGCCCGTTATCCCTGCCGGTCAGCATGGTGCCCACATAAGCGGCATTGCCAAGAAGAAACTGGTAACTGTAGTCTTCATTTGTCTCTTTGAAGTATGTTGAACGTACCCCATTGTATTCCAGTCCCGGCGAAAACGAGAACTCTGATTTCCGGTACAGCCCAAGTCCCGCCGGATTCAGGTATGACGACGAAAAGTCACCTCCCAGTGATGTAAATGCCCCGCCCATGCTCATGCTGCGGGCGGTAACAGTAGGAAAATGCAGTGAATACCTTAACGCATCTTCAACGTACTGGCCTCTGGCCATGAAGAACACAAAGGTTGTTATTATGATTGTGATAAAACGTTTCATTGCAGTAATATTTATATAAGATGGTTTATTTATTAAGAAAGACAAATAACTTCAGAAAAGGCAGGTGTTTCTGAATTCACCTGCCTTTCCCGTAAAAGGTTACCTCCTTCCGCTGGAGGTGCTTCCGCTGGAGCCGGACCTGCCGGATGAGCCTGAAGAGCTGCTGCTTCCGGAGCTGCCGGAGAAGGAGCCGCTGCTTCCGGAGCTGCCGGAGAAGGAGCCGCCGCTCGGGGCGCTTATTGACCTTCCGGAGCTGCTGCCTGTGGAAGGTGAGGAGATGCTGCCTCCGGATGATCTTGAGGTGCCGCCCGGGGAGCTGAAAGAGGGTGAGCTGTTGCTCTGTCTGTTATAGGTCGATGGAGAACTGCTGCTGGGGCGGCTGGCAGGCATGGGTTCCTGTTGTGCGGAAGGCGCGCGCATAATGTTGTTTGAATTGCCGGTAGAGCCTGCTGAACTGGAAGGTCTGCTTTGTGAAGTGCTTGGCCTTGTATAGGCCGGAACTTCCTGGGGACTTACCTCGGCAGGTGCAGCTCTTCTCTGTAACACAGGTGAACTGTTTTCCTGGGTTCTGCCCTGGATTGAAGCAGGTTCGGAAGTGCTGCCGCTGTTAGTCGTCACCGCGGAACGACGCAGATTGCCGGTCGTGGCATCATCCTGCTGTGCGGAAGAAGGTGCAGTGCTGTTATCCGTTCCGTAAAGCCTGCGTCCGGCAGTGCTTTCCGTAACGGTGGTGCTCTTGACCTCCGTACCGCTATCCAGAGCTCTTGTCGCCGGAGCGGATGTGCCTGCGGTGCGTCTTCCGCTTTCAACAGCAGTGCCTGTGGTCAGGGCACCTCCGCCTGAGATCGTGCTGACTCTGCGCCCTGCTGAAACAGCGCTGCCGCTGTTCAGTCCCACTCCGCCCAGGGCAACTGCACGGTTGCTGTCAACTCCCCTCCGCTGTCCATAGTATATGGAGCTTTTGGGATGGATATCATTATAATTGTACGCCTGGTAATAGCCGTTGTAGAATCCGTAGTTATAACCGTACCAGAAAGGGTCGTAGCCATACCATCTGGAGTAATACGGAGAGTACCATGAGTAATACCCGGGATAGTACCATGGATCATAGAGGTACCACCAGGACGAATAATAGCTGGGCCAGCCGTAACGGTAACTATAATAGCTGTATGGATAGCCGAATGAGAAGCTCAGTGACCAGCCGGGATAGTACCAGTAGGGATCATAGTACCATGAATTGTAGTACCCGAAGGAATAGAACGGATCATAGAACCTGCGTATGCGGCTGGTGTAATAATAATCGGAGAACCTGTCATTGTAATAGTAGTTGTTCGTCACGTAGGTCTTCCCGTCCTCTTCATAGGATTCTGATGTGGAGTATGCCTGATCCCTGTATTCATCAGCGATATAGTCCCTGTCCTGCAGATATTCAGCAGAATCATCGCTGTACGTGCTGAGGGTCTGTTTCTTCTTTTCATTTTCAAGATTCTGAATGTAAATCTCATAGTCATCCATCTTTTCAACTGCCGGCTGGGGAGCGGCCGGTTCCTGCCGTGCGGAGGCTGTTTCCACCTTACTCTTTGAAGGGATATAGTAAAGGTCATCATATTCACTGGTCGTCTGCTGAGATATGGAGCAGGAGAAGGCATACAATCCCAGTGCCATGATCATGTATATTTTAAGATTTGTTTTCATTTCCCACCTCCATTTATTTTATGTGAAGATATTGTTTTATTTTTTTACTTTGCATCGAAAAATTTATAAAAGTTTAACACAAATACCATACCAAAACTGCTTCATGGCTAAGGAAATCACAACACGTGAGGAAAACTACTCGCAATGGTACAATGACCTGGTCGTAAAAGCTGGCCTGGCAGAGAACTCGGAGGTGCGGGGATGCATGGTAATCAAACCTTATGGTTATGCCATTTGGGAGAAAATGCATCAGGTGCTGGATGACATGTTTAAAAAGACAGGGCATTCAAATGCCTATTTCCCGCTCTTCATACCTAAATCTTTTTTCAGCAGGGAGGCTGAGCATGTGGAGGGTTTTGCCAAGGAATGTGCCGTGGTGACCCATTACAGACTCAAGAATGATCCATCCGGAAAAGGTGTCGTGGTGGATGAGGATGCCAGGCTTGAAGAAGAGCTGATTGTCAGGCCTACATCCGAAACCATCATATGGAATACATACAGGAACTGGATACAATCCTACCGTGACCTGCCCATTCTGATTAATCAGTGGGCCAATGTGGTGAGGTGGGAAATGAGGACGCGGCTGTTCCTGCGCACGACTGAATTCCTCTGGCAGGAAGGTCATACCGCTCACGCCACGGAAAAGGAAGCGGTTGAGGAAACAATCAGGATGCTGAACGTATATGCAAGCTTTGCAGAGGATTACATGGCCCTTCCTGTATTGAAAGGAGTGAAGACCGAAAGTGAAAAATTTGCAGGTGCCGTTGATACCTACGCCATTGAAACCCTGATGCAGGATGGCAAAGTGCTGCAGGGGGGTACGTCCCATTTTCTCGGACAGAATTTTGCCAGGGCCTTTGACGTTAAGTATCTCAACAGCAGTGGTCGCCTTGAATATGTCTGGGCCACCTCCTGGGGGGTCAGCACCAGGCTTGTCGGAGCGCTGATCATGGCTCATTCGGATGACCGCGGGCTGGTCCTTCCGCCCAGGCTGGCGCCTGTTCATGTGGTGATAGTGCCCATTCACAGGAATGAGGAGCAGCTTTCGCTCATCACAAACAGGGCCTTGGAAATCAAGAAGATGCTTGAAGCAGGGGGATTGACCGTGCAATATGACGGCAGGGACGGTTTCAAACCGGGATGGAAATTCGCCGAATATGAACTGAAGGGCATTCCCGTGCGACTGGCGCTGGGTCCCCGTGACCTTCAGGACAACACTGTTGAGGTGTTCCGCAGGGATACCCTTGAAAAACAGACCGTACAGGGCGACAGGGTGGACCTCGTCGTAAAGGAACTGCTGGAGGAGATACAGGTGAATATGTACAAACGTGCCCTTGAATTCAGAAATGCGAATACGAAACGGGTTGATTCCTGGGATGAATTCAGGGAGGTTATAGGCACCACCGGTGGCTTTGTGCTGGCACACTGGGATGGAACGGCTGAAACCGAATCGCGTATCAAGGAAGAAACCAAGGCAACCATCCGGTGCATTCCCATGGGCAACGATCAGGAGAGAGGTAAATGCATATATTCAGGAAGGCCTTCCCCACAGCGTGTCGTTTTTGCCGTTGCCTACTGAAAACGCTATCCGGAAAGTTCAAAGCAACCCTAGCCCATCCGGCACGAAAAAGTTATCAGCGACAGGCGATGGCGTCAATTTCAATGCGTGCATTCCGGGGTAGCGCCGACACCTCCACCGTGCTTCGCGCCGGTTTATGTGTAAAAACAGAAGCATATACCGTGTTCATGTGCTGAAAATCAGCCATATCACTCAGATATACGGTGGTTTTGACGACATCGCCGAAGCCATAACCCGCTGCTTTCAGGATAGCGCCCAGGTTTGATAAAACCCTTGAGGTCTGGGCTTCCACATCCCCGAAACTCAGGTTTCCGGTGCCCGGATCCACGGGAAGCTGACCGCTGACGAACAGCATACCGCCTGCCTCGACAGCCTGGCTGTATGGCCCGATAGCTTCGGGTGCATTGGTTGTATGAATCGCTTGTTGCATAAACGTTAATGATTAGGGAACTAAAAATTATCGTACCAGCTTCTGCTTTTATTATATTTGACATCCCTCAGGATGGATGATTTGGCACTGATTGTAAAAGTGTAGCTGCGCCTGTCGCCGAACGGCACCACGCTGAAACGCATTTCCCAGCAGTGCAGATCCCTGTAGATGCTTATGTTTGTGGTGGTGACCCTGCCGGTGACAAAATCAAAACCGCTGTTCATTCCTATCTTCCACCTGGGAGTCAGGCTAAGGTCTCCGCTGAGCCTGACCGTATGGTTGTAAAAAGCTTCCCGGCCCGGCTTCGAAAAGCTCCATGAATAGTCCACGTTAAGACTCCAGGGAATGTCAAAGTCGACATATTCACCTCCGAAGAGCCCCGTACTCTCTTCTATCGGAGTGAGGACAGTGCTTCCTTCCGTGGGCTGATCAGGCTGACTGTCAGATGCGGTGCCGCTGCCTGCACCCTGTGACCTGAGGCTGAAACTCGCACTGAGGTGAGCGGCTGTGGTTCTGAAAAGCCTTCCTTTTTCCCGGATCAGGTATCTGTCTGTTTTTCTGCCGGCAGAATCCGTTGCATACGGGTCAAAGGTTGCGCCGAACTGAATGTTCAGCTTGTCGGTAAAAAGGCTGGTGGCGCCGCTCATATTGAGTGAAGACCACCGGTAATTTTTAGCGAAGGGACTGTAAGAGGCGGAAAAATTAAGATTCTTGAGAATGGCGACCTTTCTGATTTCGCCTGCGGAATCCCTGGCAGATCTCACCTTCATTTCAAGATTATTGTTCAGGGCAAGGGAAAGTGATCCGCTTCTTCCCTGCGGCACCGGTGTTCCATAAAGGTTGTTCTCATAAATTGAGTACTTTTCTGTGGCGGCGGGCATGGTGATGGTGGCGGGATAGGTGATTGTCCTGTAATAGTCGGGCATGATTGAAGACATATCCGGCGCGAAACTGAATGAGACACTCGGAGTCATCACATGACGGATGGCAGTCACCCTTGCGTCCGGGTTCCTGGCGGTGAGCATGGTATAAATCTTGGGGCTGGCAGAGATTCCCAGGGAAGCGGTCAGGGCATGTGCATAGGTGATCTTCCTCACGGTATCATTGACTGCACTTTTTGCGAAAATCGCGGTGTCGGAAATCATGCGGCGGGTTATGTAGCTCGTGTAAAGCATGCCGTTGTAACTGATACCCGGTGAAATGTTAATCACATCAAACAATTTGATGTTTGTCAGCGAAACCGGAATGGAGTGGTAGAATCCGTTCTTCATTTTTTCCAGGGTGTTGCGGGTGAAAAAGGAGGAGTCCGGCGCCGATATCCTGTTTTCAAGTTTTGAGGAGTAACTGAGCTGTATATTCTGAAACCAGTTGTAATTGCCTGAGGTGTTCTTTCCCCTGAACGGATACAGACGGCTTACGTTAAAACTAATATTCGGCAGTGTCATGTTGATCATCCTGCTCTGACTGTTCTGGGTCTGGTTAATGTTGGCCGTAAGGTTAAAAGGTCTGCCCGGCCAGGTCTTGCTGAAGGAAATACTGGAACTTTTTGTGTTTGTTATGTAATCGGTCATATTATAACTGTGGTTCTTGTCATAGGAAAGGGTGGAAAAGTTAACATTGGCAGAGAATTTACGGGTCGGGTTGGCTTTGGCATCCTGGGTATGGGTCCAGCTGATCTTGAAATCCCTTGACCCTTCAAAGTCAGGATCATCGTTAACCCGGTTGTTGTAGAACTCCGCGCTGAGGTTTCCGCTGAACCGGTAACGGACGGTGTAAACCGATGATGCGGTCAGCCCCCAGGTTCCCCTGGAATAAACGTTACCCAGGATTGTAAAATCAACATAATCATTCAGTGCCACATACCAGCCTCCGTTGCGCAGAAAAAAGCCCCTTGTCTTTTCCTCCCCGTAGGTTGGGATTATCAGACCCGATGCCCTGGTTGAAGTGAACGGGAAAAAACCGAAAGGCAGTGCCAGTGGCAGGGGAATATCTTCAAGCACGAGATAGGCGGGACCGCTGACTATTTTTTCATCCGGTATGGCAATGGCTTTGGTGAGCTTAATATAAAAATGGGGGTTAGGGTCATCGCAGGTGGTATATTTGCCATCGCTGATGTGGATCTGTCCGTCTTCCAGCCTTTTGGTCTTTTCGCTGTGCAGGTACCCTTCTCCCTGTTCGGTGATTATGCGCTTGATGATGCCTTTGCGGCTGTCAAAATTATATCGCAGCGTATCGGATTCAAAGGTTTCCTGACCCTGGACGAAAACCGGCTTGCCCGTAACATTACCTGATGAGTCCGGCATGCCGTTGGCCCTTACCGTTTTTGAGTTCAGATCAAATTCAATGTAATCGGCTTTCAGATTTATGTCCTCATAGTCAACGCTGCCGTTCCTGTAGAGGAATATCCGCTGCTGTCTGACCGAGATGGTGAGTGAATCATCAGCTGCATACCTTACCTCGGCATCGAGGACCACTTTCCCTGAATCTGCGGCCTGAAAGGCAGATGTATCGGCCCGCAAATCCTCCGGGGTTACAAACAGGGTGGTGTCACTCCGCTCAGGTGCTTCAACGGACGGAATGGCAGGTTCCTGATCCCCTGCCTGTCCGAATGCCGTTTCAATCACCAGCCAGCCAAGCATCAACATCCAACCTGGCAGCCTGAACCTGCTGAAACCTGGATATGGCTGTGGCTGTATAGACATATTAACCTGATGCTGTGGAAAAGCTTTTTATCGAATTCAAAACATTAATGTTATTTTTGCATATCTGTTGTGCGCGACCGACGCTGCAAAGCTAATAAAATCGTGTTGAAATGAACAAAAAATATATACCCGGTCTTATCGGATTCATCTTGCTGGTGGTCTTGTTTTGCCTGTATGCGCCGGCGGCCTTTCCTCAGGATCGTGCTGCCAACGGATACCATCTGAAGACGGTCGTGATCGACCCCGGACATGGCGGCAAGGATCCCGGATCAGTAGGCAGAAAGACCAGCGAAAAGCATGTCGTTCTGGCCATTGCTAAAAAACTGGGCGCTTACATCGAAAAGCAGATTCCGGATGTCAGGGTCGTTTACACAAGGACCACCGATGAATTCATCCCCCTGCACCGGCGGGCCGAAATAGCAAACATGAATAAGGCAGACCTTTTCATTTCAATTCATGCCAACGGAAACACAAATGCCAGTGCATCGGGGACAGAAACACTTGTGCTGGGATTGCACAGGGCAGACGAGAATTTTGAAGTGGCCAAGAAGGAAAACGGCGTCATCTTGCTTGAAGAGGATTATTCAACAAAATATGAGGGCTTTGATCCGAATTCAAGAGATTCCTATCTTATATTTACCCTGATGCAAAACCTCTATTTTGATAAGAGCATCACCTTTGCCGCCCTGGTACAGGATCAGTTCCGGGAGCGGGCAAAGAGAAAGGACAGGGGACTGAACCAGCAGGGTCTGCTGGTTCTGGCCCAGACCGCCATGCCAGGTGTGCTGATAGAGACCGGGTTTATTACCAACAGGGATGAAGAGGATTACCTGATGTCGGATCAGGGTCAGGATTATATTGCATCAGCCGTTTTCAGGGCTTTCAGGGATTACAAAAATCTGATGGAGTCAAGGTCATCAAGTGCAAGCCTGTTGGCAACAGATATTCCCGGAAGCGGGCAGGCTCCATCTTCCACCGTAGCCGGAATCGGTGGAGGCCCTGACAGTCTCGCACAGAATGAAGAAACATCCAAAGACGCAATTTCTTCATCATCTGCAAAGGGTAGTGTTGAATTCAAGGTTCAGGTTGCCGTTTCCAGAAAACAGCTTCCGGATGCTTCCGGCCTGTTCGGGGGATTAGGCCCTGTGTCTGAATTCAGGGTTGAAGGTCTATATAAATATGCGGTGGGCGGCAGCAGCAATTTCGAGGAAATTGTAGCTTTCAGCAGGCAGGTCAAGGCACAGATCCCAGATGCCTTTATTGTGGGTGTCAGGGACGGTATGCTGATACCGCTTGAACAGGCATTGAGAGATAACAACAACACACGATCAAACCAATAAACCATGAAGTTTTCGCGGGAGTTTAAAATAGGTCTTGTGACACTGATTGCTCTGGGGCTGTTGCTATGGGGCGTCAACTACCTGAAGGGGATCAATATCTTCAGACCGACAGCAAGATATTATGTGATTTACAATGATGTAAGCGGTCTGATTGAATCGGCGGTTGTATACTGCAATGGAATGAATATCGGCAAAGTGAACAGGATTGAATTTGACGGGGGAAACCTTGACCGCATTGTGGTGGAGCTTTCAATGGACAGAAAAATAAGGCTTGCCAGAAACACAAAGGCTGTGCTGAAAAGTTCAAGCCTGATCTCAAGCACAAAGGATCTTTATCTGATACCGGGGGAAGGTCCGGGCCAGTACGAGCCGGGTGACACACTGGCAGGCGGAACGGACGGAGGCTTGCTGGATTCCGTCGATCCTTTGCTTGTCAAGGTGGAACAGCTGGTGACCACACTGGACTCCCTCGCACTT
>JAXDCR010000117.1:0-15311 GCA_034677845.1 Bacteroidales bacterium
CAACTGGTTTCTATGGTTTTCATGTATGCTGGTGGTCATCCTGTTCAGGAAGTCCGAAAACATGGAAGCTGCCTATGGACTGTCCATAACCATCACCATGATGATGACTACTTTCATGATGGTTTCCTACCTGTCAATGAAAAGGGTTCCGGGTCTGGTAATCAATCTGTTCTTCCTCACTTACCTGATCATCGAAGGTTCATTCTTATACGCCAACCTGTTCAAATTCTCACACGGGGGCTGGTTCACAATCCTTATCGCCGGCATGCTGGCAATCATTATGCTGTCCTGGTATCAGGGTCGCAGGATTACTAACCGTTTTTTGCGATTCCTTCCCATCAACCAGTATGTCAATATAATTGCAGACCTCAGAAATGACACCACCGTGCCCAAAACCTGCTCACATCTGGCTTACCTGACCAAGGCCGACCGGGTAACCGATATTGAGTCAAAGATAATTCTCTCCATCCTGAACAAACAGCCAAAAAGAGCGGACCATTACTGGCTGATCCATGTTGACATACTGGATGACCCCAGAACCATGGAGTATAAAATAACAAGGATCATCCCGGGGATTTTAACCCGCATTGACTTTTATCTTGGCTTCAAGGTAGAGCCAAAAATACACGGCATGTTCAAATTCATCACCCATGAAATGGCCAGAAAGGGTGAGATTGATCTTTTCAGTGAATATCCGTCCCTGAGAAAGCATAATATAATTACAGATTTCCGGTTCATTATTATTGACCGGCTAAATATCTCAGACCTTGAGTTCAAGTTCTTTGAACGTCTCATTATCAACCTTTATCTCTTTTTCAAGCGTATCACCCTCACCGATGCAAAAGCCCTTGGCTTCGACGCCAGCACTGTATTTATCGAGCAAATGTCGCTGGGTTTTGAAGGCTCCACTAATTTCAGGCTGACCCAGCGAACCTGATTTATTTTTCAGTCTTCGCTTTTCAGGTATTTTTGTTACATTTAGAAAGGATTAGCAGGATGCCCTTATGCCTTTCAGCATGCCGGTGAAATTTTCAGACCATGACAGGTAATCAAACACGTCACGTGCCTTTCAGCCTTGCGGGGATTATTGTCACGCTCGGTATTGTATTCGGAGATATAGGAACATCCCCGTTATATGTCTTCCGTGCCATAACCCTGAGTGTCAATCCCATTGAGCAAACCCTCATTCTGGGAGTCCTGTCCTGTATCATCTGGACCCTGACCATACAGACCACCGTCAAATACGTAATGCTCATCCTGAAAGCCGATAACAACGGGGAAGGTGGCATCTTCTCCCTCTTCGCCCTTCTGCGTAAAAACAAACGGAATATATTCATCCTGGCCATTGTCGGAGGCAGCCTTCTGCTTGCTGACGGTATCATAACCCCTGCCATCACGGTCCTTTCATCCATTGAAGGTCTTGAAATGATAAATCCGGAAATAAAGGTACTTCCCATTGTGATCATCATCCTGACTGTCCTTTTTTCCATCCAGCAGTTCGGCACCAATTATGTGGGCAGGTTTTTCGGTCCCCTGATGTTTATCTGGTTCCTGATGCTGGGAATCATGGGCCTGCTGCATATCAGCGGTCACATTATGGTACTGAAGGCTTTTAATCCCCTTTACGCAATACGGTTGCTGAGTGATTATCCGGGTGGCATTCTGTTGCTGGGCGCCATATTCCTTTGTACCACGGGAGCGGAAGCCCTTTACGCCGACCTGGGGCACTGCGGCATCAAAAACATAAGGATATCCTGGGCTTTTGTAAAAACCATGCTTATTTTAAATTATCTGGGACAGGGAGCCTGGTTGCTTGACCAGGGTCCTTCACTGCCGGAAATCACCAACCCGTTCTATGCCATCATGCCTTCCTGGTTTCTTCCTTCCGGCATAGCCATCGCCACCGTGGCTGCCATCATTGCCAGCCAGGCATTGATCAGCGCTTCATACACGCTGATCAGCGAAGCCATGTCACTGAATTTCTGGCCAAGGATCCGGATCAAATATCCCACCCTGCAGAAGGGACAGATGTATATCGGAAGCATTAACTGGTTCCTCTGGATCTGCTGCATGGCTGTTGTCCTCACCTTCAGGGAATCTGCCAACATGGAGGCGGCTTACGGTCTTTCCATCAACATTACCATGATGATAGACACCCTGTTTCTTGGTTTTTACCTGTCAACTGTCAGAAGAACCAACCTGCTGATGCTGGCGCTGTTTTTCATAGTTTATATGGTTGTGGAAGGCTCCTTCCTGTATGCCAATCTGTTCAAGTTCATTCACGGCGGATGGTTCCCCATACTTCTTGGCGGTTTGCTTTCCCTGGTCATGCTTGCCTGGCACAACGGACGAAAAATCGCCAACCGTTACCTCCGGTTTCTGCCCATTGCACAGTATTACGATGTCATACGCGACCTGCATGGCGATCTGAGCGTGCCCAAAACAGCTACCAACCTGGTCTTTCTCACCAAAGCCAATAAAACAACGGATATCGAATCCAAGATAATACTGTCTATCCTGAACAGGCAGCCCAAAAGAGCCGACCATTACTGGCTTATTCACGTTGACATCAGGGATGAACCCCGCACCATGGAATACAAGGTGACCCATCTCATACCGGGGGTGCTGACAAGGGTTGACTTTTACCTGGGTTTCAAGGTTGAACCCAGGATAAACGCCATGTTCAAACAGATCACCGAGGAACTGGGCAAAGGAGGTGAGGTCGACCTCTTCAGCGGCTACCCCTCCCTGAGGAAACATAACATTCTTTCCGACTTCAAATTCATCATAATTGACCGGTTTCACACGTCAGACCTGGATTTTAAGTTCGTCGAAAGACTGATTATCACCCTGTACTTTTTCCTTGCCAGGATCAGCCTGTCAGATGTCAGAGCCCTGGGATTTGACAGCAGCTCGGTATTCATCGAACAGGTACCGCTGGGTTATGACCGGACTATCAGCTTCAAATTGAAAAGGATACCTTAAAAAACATGAAGGAGTCCCTGCACCGCGCGCCAAAGTCGCCTCCTGTTCTGTATATGCCAATTATATCGGAAAAACCCGGATACCTGTCTCCTGACGAATCATTTCACGCGGTGCGGGTGCTGCGGCTGGCGAAAAACGACTCCATAAGACTCATAGATGGTAAAGGAGGCCTGTTTGAAGCCGTTATTCTGACTGCCGACCCGGACCGCTGCATGGTGTTGCCTGAAAAACAGCTTCAGGCACCCATCAGAAATTATTCACTGCACCTGGCAATTGCCCCGACCAAGAACATAGGACGCTTTGAAGATTTTGTCGAAAAAGCGGTTGAGATAGGAATTGATGCCATTACTCCCCTCCTTTGCAGCCGTTCTGAAAGACGCAGTTTACCCGGCGACAGGCTGCGGAAAATAATCCTCTCTGCCATGAAACAGGCAGTGGTGCCGTTGATGCCGAAACTCAGCACGTGCACCCTCTTTGATGATTTTGTCAGCCTGCCGATGGCAGAAGCGGAAAAATTTATCGCCCACTGCGGCAGTTCAGAGCGCACAGCATTGGGGCATGCTTACTCAAAAGGTAAGAACGCTGTAATACTCATCGGACCGGAAGGCGATTTCACCGACAATGAAGTGAACCTGGCCCTGAAAAACGGCTTTACCTCAATAAGCCTGGGCCAAAACAGACTCAGAACCGAAACGGCCGGTGTCATTGCCTGCCATACCATTCATCTGGTCAACAGTATGTAACTTCAGAAGTACCTTGCAGAAAGTATCAGCACCGTCACCGCCATGCAAAGAAAGGCCAGCGGAAGGCCAATCTTCAGGAAATCCTTTTTCCTGTATCCCCCCGGTCCATAAACAATCAGGTTGATCACATCACCCTGAGGGGTGACAAAGTTGCAGGCCGCCGCATAAGCCACTGCCAATAGAAGGGGTTCCGCGTTCACCCCCAGCTGCTGAGCCATGCTGAGAGCCACCGGAAAGACCAGCGCAATGGATGCCTTTGTAGTGATGGTTGCCGCAAGCACTCCCGTCAGCAAGTATATGCCGCACAGCACCCCTGCCTTTCCAAACGGCAGGAAAACCGAAATCAATCCCCCTGCCAGTATTGCCGCAGCCCCTGACTTGATCATTGCCGTTCCCAGGGCCAGCGACAGCACGATAACCAGCGCAAGGTTATAATCGATCTTTACGGGAACTTCCCGGGGGTGGCTTAGCTTGAATATCATGGAAACCAGAAGCATGATCAGCAGGCCCATGAACAGCGGAACAAGGTTCAGGGCCGCCAGCAAAATGACAAGCAGGGTTCCGCCGATCAGGATGACGGACTTGTACCAATCCAGTTTAATGTATTCGGTGATGTTGGAAATAAAATAAAAGTCCTTTGTATCATGCGACCTGCTGATGAAGTTCTCGCCGGCAAAAAGCAAAAGCACATCACCAGACTTGAGGATCACATTGCCGGCTTTTCCTTCAATTTCTTCACCATTTCGGTGAACGGCTATGATGGCCGCATCAAACCTTCCCCTGAAATCCGTATCCCTCACCGACTTGTTTATGAGAGAAGAATTCTGAGACACGACAACCTCGCTTACGTTGGCCCTTTTAACCTTACTGAGCATCCCCACTTCCGGGAGGACTAATCCGGAGTTCTTAGTGATAAGCTCCGCAATGTTCCTGGTTTCACCGGCAAAAACAAGGGTATCGCCACGGTCAAGCACGACATCCGTTGGCACTTCCGTTATTCTGAACGATTTGCGCACGATGGAAATAAGCATCAGTCCCTGAATATCATACAACCCGGCCTCGCCAACTGTTTTCCCGATCAGATGGGAGTTTGCACTTACCTTTGCCTCAACCATGTATTCACGCTCGCCGTGCTTCAGGTTGTCGGTGACGACTTTTCTGGCCGGCAGAAGCAGCTGGCTGAATCCGGTAAGGTACAGCCAGCCAATAATCACAAGGGGCACCCCGACCCACATAAAATCGAAAATGTTAAAATTCTTCAAATCGCTGATCAGGGTCTGCTCCTGGATCATGCTGTTCACGATGAGGTTAGTGGTAGTGCCAATAAGGGTTGCAGATCCTCCCAGAATGGCGGCATAAGACAAGGGAATCAGGAATTTGGAGGGACTGAAATGGTTGCGCTTGGCAAGGCTGTTCACATATGGCATCAGCTCGGTGACGAGAGGTATGTTGTTCATTACCATTGAGAACGCCGAAACCGAAAGGACCATGCGGCTGATGAATCCACGATAGGTTTTCACCCGCCTGAAAATTCTGTCAAAACTTTTTTCGACAAGGCCTGTCTTGCGCAAGACATCACTGTACAACAAAACGAGTATGACAACGGCAACCTGTTCGTTTCCAAGACCGTTTATTATTTCTGAAGGGGTAAGGATACCAAACACACCCAGGGCAATGATGCCGATTAACAGGGTGAATGAAATGCCAACCAGCCTCCCGGACAGGGAAACAAGAATAAAGACAACTACCAGCAACACAAGCACCAGGTCGATCGTAATCATCTCTGCATTCTTCTGGCCTTCCTTTGCGGAGCGGCAAGGTTTGTCCCTGCGAATGTATGAAATTTAATGGTTTGACAATAAGGAAGGTTGTTTTGAAAAATACGTCAAGTAAGCTTATATTTGGGTTTTAATATTAACATACCTCATGTCGCAAATGTCATCCCTGTCACCGGCACCGGTCTGGAAATATTTTGATGAAATAACCAGGATACCGAGGCCTTCAAAAAAAGAAGGGCAAATCATACGGTACATTGTTGATTTTGCCACCAGCCATCAACTGGAAT
Organism: Bacteroidales bacterium; assembly: GCA_034677845.1. GTDB lineage: Bacteria > Bacteroidota > Bacteroidia > Bacteroidales > UBA10428 > UBA5072. The sequence continues at coordinate 5,794 of JAXDCR010000117.1, forward strand.
ACAAAACAGACAAGCATGGCAATATTCTCATTATCAAAAAAGCCACTCCCGGTTTCGAGAACCGCAGGCTGCTCTGCCTGCAGAGCCACCTTGACATGGTATGTGAAAAAGACAGCAACGTCGTGCATGACTTTGAAAAGGACCCCATACAGACCTTTGTCGAATCAGGCTGGGTAAAGGCCAGGGGAACCACCCTGGGCGCTGACAATGGCATTGGTATAGCCGCCCAGTTGGCCCTGCTGGAGAATACGGACCTGAAACACGGACCTATCGAATGCCTTTTTACAACGGATGAGGAAACGGGACTGAACGGGGCATCGGGGTTGGCCAGCGGGTTTTTCGAAAGCAGAACCCTGATCAACCTGGACTCGGAAGACGAGGGAGAGCTGTTCATTGGCTGTGCTGGCGGAGTAAATACGGTTGCAACACTCGAATACAAGGTAAGGAGCACTCCTCCCAATTCAACAGCTTACCGGATAGACGTGAGCGGGCTTCAAGGCGGCCATTCCGGCACTGACATTCATAAAAACCGCGGCAATGCAATCAAGATCCTGAACCAGATACTGTGGGAAATCCGTAACCGGTTCAATGCGAGACTTTCCCTGTTTGAAGGAGGGAATCTTAAAAACGCAATCCCCAGGGAAGCTCATGCGGTGGTTGTCATTCCCAACCAGTATGCTGAAGTGTTCACTGAATATGTAAAGGATTACGGCAAAATCCTCAAACGTGAGTACATTATCGACGAAGCGGGACTTTCCATCACCTTTTCACCTGCCACCCTGCCAGAGCAGGTGATGAAGAAAAAGCCTCAGGAAAAGCTGCTGAATGCATTGTATGCCTGTCCCCACGGTGTCATATCCTGGAGCAGGGTCATGAAGGACCTTGTCGAAACATCCACCAACCTTGCCTCCATCCATTTCGAAAGCGGACAGCGGATTGTCATCGCCACCAGTCAGCGAAGCTCTGTCAACTCAGCCAAACAGTACATAGCCAACACCGTAAAAAGCACCTTCAAGCTGACCGGTGCCACCGTTGAGCATACAGGCGATTACCCCGGGTGGAACCCAAATCCGGATTCGGATATCCTTAAACTTACAATAGCAAGCTACCGGTCTCTTTTTAACACCGAGCCTGCTGTCAGGGCAATACATGCGGGACTGGAATGCGGGCTTTTCCTGGAGAAATACCCTTACCTGGATATGATCTCTTTCGGTCCCACCATCCTTGATGCCCACTCCCCGTCAGAACGGCTTCACATCGAGTCAACACAAAGGTTCTGGGATCTTCTGATACACGTGCTGGAGAATGTTCCGCCAGCCTGACATCCGTCAGCATCAGGTTTTGCGGATGACATAAGGTTTACCTATTCCTCCGGTTCAAAATCCTCCCTGCCTACCTCGCAGACGGGACAAACCCAGCCTTCCGGAAGGTCTTCAAATGCGGTTCCGGGAGCAACGCCATTTTCGGGGTCTCCTTCAACGGGATCATATACATAACCACATACGGTACATTTATACTTCTTCATGATGAACTTATTTAAATGAATCATGTTACTCTGCAAATATATTATTAAAAAACTGCCACCTGTTCCAACTGATACATTCAAACAAAAAAAATGGCTATTTTTAGCTGCCTGAATTACGTTTTATACATTTGTCACCCATTATTTAAACCGATGAAATTCTTTGCGATCTGTTGTTTGGTGACCCTGTCGGCTTTTGCCTTATCCATACCTGCCGGCGGACAGGAAAACAGGAAAGCCGCCAATGTCATCCTTCTGATAGGGGACGGCATGGGAGTCACACAGCTTTATGCCGGCATGACCGGCAATCGCGGACCCCTGAATATTGAACAGTTCAGAAGTATAGGTTTTAGCAGAACACAGGCATCCGACCGATATACAACTGATTCGGGGGCGGGCGGAACAGCCATTGCAACGGGCCGTAAAACCTATTACGGGGCCATCGGGGTGGACAAGGATACCATACCTCGCAAGACAATACTTGAATATGCGGAGGAAAAGGGTATGTCAACCGGCATGGTCACCACCAAATCGATCCTGGATGCCACACCGGCATCGTTCATCGCACATGTGACGAATCGTTACCAGATGGACAGCATAGTTCTCGAGTTTCTTAAAACCGATATCGATGTATTCATAGGTGGGGGCAGGAGAATCTTCTCCGCACCGATCAATGGCAGGAACCTTATCGGTGAGCTGCGCGACAGGGGCTACCAGGTGATGTTCTCCATGGACAGCATCCGGAATGCGAGGGAGGGAAAACTGGCGGGACTAACGGCAGAGAATGACAACCTCACGGCTGACAGAGGGCGAGGGGATATGCTGCCGGCATCGACGGAAACGGCTATCCGGCTGCTGCAAAGCAACAGGAAAGGCTTTTTTCTGATGGTCGAAGGCTCGATGATCGACACGGAAGGGCACGCGGGAAACTCAATCGGGATTGTGCAGGAAGTCATTGATTTTGACAAAGCCGTGGGCATTGCGCTGGATTTTGCCCGAAGGAATCGCAGGACACTTGTCGTGGTTACCGCCGACCATGAAACAGGGGGCATGTCAATTGCTGACGGTAACATGCGCACCGGAGAAGTGAATGCCCTGTACACGCCAACGAAGGACCATACCGGGGAGATGGTTCCTGTTTTCGCCTATGGGCCGGGAGCGGAAAAATTCCAGGGTATTCAGGAAAACACCGATCTTTTTATCAAGATATTATCCGCATTGCGAATAAAGACAGAATCAGACAACTGACATATCGTGCGTCAGACCCTTTGCCATAGTGTGAACCTGTTTAAAAGCCAGTTGATAAGGCTGCCGTTTCTGGCACTTGTGCTGTCGACCTGCGGAAGCAGCGAAGACCTGATCCTGGAAGGCAGGCTTGACAGCATTGCCGATCTGCCCGCCGCACTTGCCGAGAACTCCGGCATGATCTTCTGGGAAAACATGTTCTGGTTCATCAACGACGGGGGCAATGCTCCTGTCCTTTATGCATATGACCCGGGTACAAGTGCCATTGCCCGAGAAGTGACCATCCTCGACACAGAAAACACAGACTGGGAAGAGGTCAGTCAGGACGATTCCTCCCTGTACATCGGTGATTTCGGAAACAATGCCGGCTCCCGCGATGACCTTCGCATTGTCCGCGTCAGCAAAAAGGATATAATGTCATCAGACCAGGTTCATCCCTCGGCCGTCATCCGCTTCAGTTATTCAGACCAGACTGAACCTGAATACAACCCTGAAAATACCTCTTTTGACTGCGAGGCATTTGTCGTGTCAGGAGACTCTATATTGCTTTTCTCAAAGGACTGGGTGACGCTTCATACCTCTGTATATGTGCTGGATGCAACAGGTGGCGAAGACACGGCCCGGCTGGCAGGGATATTCAACTGCAATGGTCTGGTCACGGCATCTTGCTACAATAAGGATGATAAGGAACTGGTGCTGCTGGGTTACAGTAATTACAGTCCCTTTATATACCTGATCCCGGGCTTTCAGACTCAGGAAATGAACTTCAACCGGGCAGTCCGTATAGAGTTCAGCGCCTTCCTGGGTGTGCAGGCCGAAGGAGTTGCAGTAGCCGGAAAGGATAAGCTTTATATTTCCTCCGAAGAAACAATTTATCCTCCAAGGTTATACAGGGTGGAGTATTGATGCCGAAATGAAGCGGCTCATGCATGTGCCAGAAAAATCATGAATACAACAGCCGGTCATCAGAAAACACTTTACCTGATTCCCACGCTGCTGGGAGATACACCCTCCGGCATGGTACTTCCTCCCCATGTAACCGAGGTTATCATGAGGCTGAAGCATTTCATCACCGAAGACATTAAGTCAGCCCGCAGATTCCTGATCCGCGCAGGGTATGATCCCAGCTTCGGCAAGACCGTTTTTCACGTTCTCAACGAGCATACCAGTCCCCTTGACATTCCGGCTATTCTGAACGCAACCGGACATGAAACGGGACTTATGTCGGAAGCAGGCGTGCCTGCAGTGGCAGATCCCGGTGCTGACCTGATCCGTGAAGCCCACGTGCGTAACATAAAAGTGGTGCCGCTGGTGGGACCCTCATCCGTCCTGCTTGCCCTGATGGCATCGGGACTAAACGGTCAGCGTTTTGCCTTCAACGGCTACCTGCCGGTGAAGGATGACGAAAGGAGGAAACGCATAAGGGAACTGGAACACAGATCATCACTTGAAAAGGAATCCCAGCTGTTCATTGAGGCGCCGTATCGCAACAATCAGCTGACCAGGGCCCTGCTGCAGTGCTGCCGCAAAAGTACCCTGCTGTGCATTGCTGCAAACCTGACAACAAGTATGGAATGGATAAAAACCCGGACCATTGGAGAATGGTCAAGGGGGCATCTGCCTGACCTTAACAGACAGCCTGCTGTTTTCATTATTCAGTCTTTTTAACCGGACTACTTCCCCAGGGGTGAACGAATCTCTTCCACGACCAGATCATATAAGACCGTCTGGTACGGAGGTACGATCGTATAACCATAGGTGCCGCTGACAAGGCCTCCGGCGCCAAAGGCTTCACTGTATGGCAGCACTGCGGTGGCACGCGTTCCTGTTCTCATGGAATCAAGGGCAGTGACCAGACCGTCCGGAATGGCGAGGATGACACCTGACAGGGATTTCCGGCTGCCAAAAACCATTTTAATCGGCTGCTGGTCTTCCATGTTGCTGTCAAAGACAACCGTATCGCTGAGTCTGCCCCCGTAACCCGTCACATACCTGCCCTCAAACCGGAACAATACGGTATCACCCGGTTCAACGGTCTCAGGGTCATCAGGATTCGGAGTAAAGGTCTCCCGGAAATAAATGCCGCTCATCATGGTGGAAGCATCATAGGATTCCTTTTCAACATAAGCCGCCAGAATAGAATCTTCATATGCGGCAGGATCGCGCATGACCTCTATGAGTTCTACCTCGTACACAAGAGGATTGAAGTCATAGAATGCCTTGTCGGATGGAATTATTAACTTTGCCTTTCCGCCTTCCTGCATCATGGCAAGCCCTTCGTTGAGTCCCGCAATGCTATAACCATACCGGAACCTCAATGGGGCATATATGAAATACGGATAATAACTGGCACCTGACCACTGGCTTTTTAATGAATCAAGGTTGGTTTCATGGATGGAGCCGTTTTCAAGATATCTTCCGACATAATTGATAACTACAAAGTTGTCACGCAGGGGACTGCGGCCCGTTCCCTTCTCCAGCTCGACAATATATATGCCTCCTTCCGTCTTCTGATCTTCCGTGATGTTGTTATCCCTCAGGTATTGCTGAATGATCCTTGATTCACGCTCTTTTTGCTCCTCCCAATCGTCGCTGGCGCATCCTGCGATCACGAAGGCAAGAAGGCCGAAACCGGCATACAGCTTTATGAGCGCCTTGTTATGTCTCATACTTTACTCCGTTTATTTCGTCATTACGGTTTGTTGCATCAACCTTCTCAAATAAAATCCCGGGAAAGTCGGCGTCACCCTGCCTTCAGGTGAGCAATTATGCATATCATATTGATGCCTCAGTGCCTGCAAACACTTCATATTCCATTGATGCCATTTAACGCAAAGGGTTGCGTATATATTTTACCGCACCGGTGCAACTCTAAAGCCATAAATAGCAAAGTCTCCTTTGGTGATCATTCCACGCTGACCAGTCTTACATCATATACAATGACGGCTCTGGGGGGTATTTTGTTGCCGTCACCTGTAAGGCCGTGAGCCAGATGAGGCGGCATAATGAAACGGGCCCTGTCGCCCTCCCTGAGCAACAGAATCCCTTCTTCCAGTCCCGATTCCACCCCTCCCCGTCCGATCAGGAATTTTTTGGGCCCGGTAAGATCCGAATCATAGCACAGGGTACCGTTCAGCAGATAAAGCTTGTATTCAAGGGTTGCTGTCCGGCCTGCCTGGGCACTTCTGCCAGAGCCTTTTTCATATATCTGATACCAGAGGCCGGATTCACTTTCCTGCATCTTCCAGCCACGGCGCTCGGCATATGCCCTGATCCTCTCGGCATCCTTCCTGACAAGAATCCGGTTCGCCTCCACAAGGGCTTCCCTTGCCCTGTCATATTCCTCATCCGATACCTGATCCTGCCGTTTCCCTGAGCAGGAGGGCATGATCATAAACATCAGAAGAAGCAAATATACCGGTGCAGCGGTTCTTGATTTCATCATCCGGTTTTATTCTGATGTCTGACCGGCATACTGACCCGAGGCCTGCTGCGTATGTCGTCCATTCCCTGTCAGTTCTTCCCTGTATTGTTCAAGCAGCTTCCTGAACTGCCGGAGCGTGTCTTCCATACCGGTGAAAGATTCACCGCCTGAAGCATTTTTATGTCCCCCGCCATTGAAATGTCTTTCAGAAAACACGTTTACGGCAAAATCACCCTTGGAACGGAAGGAGATCCTGATCCTGTCTGATTGCTGGGTGAACAAAGCGGTAAAACGTATGCCTGCGATAGACAAAGGCAGGTTCACGAAGCCTTCCGTATCACCCACCCTGAAATCATAGCGTGCCAGATCATCCTGTGTCAGCCATATGTATGCCGTGTTATATTCTGTCACCACTTCCATCCTTTCATTCAGGCTGAAACCCATCAACCGCATACGGTTGGACGAAAAATTATCATAAACTTTATCGTAGATCAGATCCTTGTCAATATCATAATCCATCAATACAGCCGCCGCTTCAAAGGTCTGCCGGCCTGAGCAATTGTAGCTGAAACACCCGGTGTCAGTCATGATGCCTGTGAACAGGCAGGTGGCCATGTCCTTGTCAATCATGTGGCTATACCCTGAACGTTGCAGGAAACGCAACAACAGTTCCGCCGTTGAGGAAACAGTGGTGTCAGACAGGATGCAGTCGAAGAAACCTTTGGGTTCCGGGTGATGATCGATAAGCAGCTTATAGGCCCCTGATTCCATGATCCGGCTGCTGAAATGATCTATCCGCGTCAGATCGTTGAAATCAACACCGATGATCAGCTGCGATCGCACAATCAGCTCATCAGCCCGAAAGGGGTCACTGTCATAGACAATCAGCTTTTCAATCCCCGGCATCCAGGCCAGGAATCCGGGAACCGCCCCAGGTGAAACCACTCCCACCTCGTGGCCAATCCTGGTGAGCCAGTTCGTCAATGCCAGAGAAGACCCGACTGCATCACCGTCAGGATTCTTATGAATGATAATGGTGACGGTCAGGCCGGGGGTGCCGATCATGGCCAGCACCTCGGATGTATCCTCCCAGATTATGGTATTGTTTGCCCTGTCCATTGCTCAGGTTAGTTTGGTAAAAATAAAAAACTTCACCCGGTTGTACCATTTCACCCCATTTAACTTGCAAGAAATTGTCAACACGGGACTATCGAATCACTACCTGGTCTATCAGCTTTTCTCCGGCAAGTTCATTGAAACGGTCTGCTATATTCTGGCGCATCATAGAAAGCTCATTCCTGACAATGGGCGAAGCGACGATAATAAAAAGTGTCCGCTTCCTAATGTATACCTGCCTTGTCAGGGATGCCACCGTTTTGCCCATAATGTCTCCCCAGGCAGATACAAGTCCCACCTCCTTTAGCTTCTGATCGATACGGACCTCCCTGAGGTATGCGGTGATCACCTCTTTTATCGGTTGTGTCTGGCTCTTACGCATAATAACAGTCAGATAGAGCTTACCTCGCCGTTGTCCACGTGAAAAATTCTGAATTCAGTTTGCAGGTCCTCCAGGATGGTCTTCATTTTATTTTCATCTGTATGCGTTATGAAGATCTGACCGAAATGACCGTTATTGACCATCCTGATTATTTTCCTCACCCTTGTCTCATCGAATTTGTCAAAAACGTCGTCGAGCAGGAGCAGGGGGCTTACACGGCTGACTTCCTTTAAAAAATCAAACTGTGCCAGTTTAAGCGATACCAGAAAAGTCTTCTGCTGACCCTGCGAAGCCGTTTTTTTCATGGCATGCCCGTTCAGTTTAAGCAAAACATCATCCTTATGGATGCCTGCTGTGGTGAACTGCATGATCCGGTCCTTCTCAAATGAGGCGGCAAGCAGTTCAGCAAAGGGCATGTCATCGAGCTGTGACTTGTAGATCAGCTCTACCTCCTCCCTGCCCGGGGCAATCTGACTGTAATAGCTGCGGAAGATAGGCTCCAGCCTGTTTGTGAATTCCCTGCGGCAGGTATGGATCTTATTGCCGGGGGCCACCATCTGCTCATTGTATATCTGCAACATGTCCATGTCGGGCATCCGCTTTCCCTGAAGGTCTTTCAGCAGCCTGTTTCGCTGTGCCAGCAGCTTGTTGTAGCTGATCATTTCCTCAAGGTACACTTTGTCATATTGTGAAATGACACTGTTCAGGAATTTTCTCCTTTCCTCGCTGCCTTCGGTAATGAGCACCGAGTCCTCCGGAGTTATCATAACAACCGGAAGCAGCCCGATGTGGTGCGCAAGCTTTTCGTACTCTTTTTTGTTGCGTCTGAATATCTTGTTTCTGTTATGCTGAATGCTGCAATAAATTGAATTGGGTTCTCCATCCAGGGTAAACTCACCCTGGATGACGGAAAATTCACTTCCATGGATGATGTTCTGGGTATCGATTGGATTGAAATAACTCTTGCACAGGCAGAGGTAATGGATTGCATCGAGCAGGTTTGTCTTGCCTGCACCGTTGTCGCCGACAAAGCAATTGATGCCGGGCGAAAGTTCCAGCTCTGCCTGCCGGACGTTCTTAAAGTTGAGCAAAGAAAGTGTTTGTAAATGCATTTTACCGGATATATATCCAAAATTAACCATTTCCGGTATTGATTGGGACAAGAAATCCAGTTTTTAGTGGCCGGGACCGAACAAATCAGCACGTTTAACGTATCACATTACGACTCTTTGTCTGTTGCTGATCCAGGATGCCAAACCTTCTTTTTATTATTACGTGACTCAAAAAGATAAATATGCCATTGGGGATAACCGGTTCCAGAAGATATTCACCTGTTCCCCCGAGGCCATGGGCATCATCGACTCCATGCTTAAAATCACTGAAGTGAACCAGGCAGCCTGCGAACTATTCCGTTGCGAAGCCGGCGATCTGTCGGGAAAGGACATTCTGGAGCTCGTATTTGAGGAAGACAGGCACCTCGTATCAGGATTAAGGCAACAGCTGGACAATGATGGCATCATCCGTAACGCTGAGGTCAGGCTCACCAGAAAAAGCGGAGAGGTTTTCACAGGAAGCTTTTCTGCCTATGTCATCTATGGCAGACAAGGAACTCCGGCTGAGTACATTTCACTTATAAGAGACATTACCCTTGAAAAACAGATTGAGAAAGAGCTTAAGGAGGCCAAACAGCATGCGGAAGAAGCCGACCGTCTTAAAACCGCCTTTCTGGCCAATATGTCGCATGAGATAAGGACCCCGATGAACGCGATAATCGGATTTTCAGCTCTCCTTAATGAACCGGATATTACTGATGATGAACGCAGGCAGTT
>JAXDCR010000118.1:0-3144 GCA_034677845.1 Bacteroidales bacterium
TCCTTCGGAAGCGGAAAGATCATTTATTATTCGACTGACAGCCTGAACGATGCCCATGGCTATTTCAGCCATGTCATCATTGGGGGCACCAGCAGCAATGCCCCGGATGACAACAGGGGACCTGACATCTCGCTGTTCCTGAACGATGAGAACTTCAACAACCAGGGCATCACCAACAACAGTCCCCTTATCCTTGCCAGGATCACCGATGCCAGCGGCATAAACACCACGGGAAACGGAATCGGTCATGACATAACAGGCATCATCGACGGGAAGGTTTCATCTCCCCTTATCCTGAACGACTTTTACGAAACAGACCTGAACGATTTCAGGGCCGGGACGCTGCGTTACCAGATGAAGGACCTTTCAGAAGGCTGGCATTCGCTGAAGGTGAAAGCATGGGACATATACAACAACTCATCCGAGGCAACAATAACCTTCCGGGTGCTTCCTTCCGATGTGCTGCTGGTGGCCAGGGTGATTAACTACCCCAATCCCGCCACACAGAAGGTGTACTTCAGGTTTGAACATAACAGGCCCGATGAAACACTTCAGGTTGCTGTGAATGTTTATGATATTTCAGGCAGGCTTGTGGCCTCGTTCGGACAGGAAGTCTTTTCAGCCGGCTTCAGCTCTTCCCCGCTGGAATGGGACCTGAAAGACAGCAACGGCAACATGGTGGGGCCGGGTTTATACCCCTACCGGATAAAGATCAGCGACAGCAAAGGATCAACGGCAGAAAGTTATGGCAAACTCTCCATCCTCAGACAATAAAACCGGAAAAACCCTGTTAATAAAAGCACCGGCAGTGGTTCTTCAGACTGCAATCAGTGACCAGCCTGTTGCATCTGTCCCTGTGAATACCTGCCAGGTATATATTGTGTTAAAAATTTTACCTTTGTTGCATTAAAAACTAAAATGATGATTCTAAGAAGATTATCCTTCCTTGTACTTGCGCTGACTGTTGTACCTGCCACGGTGGGAGCACAGGGAACCGGTTCAGGAACCCTTACGAGCACCCTGCTGGGTTCCCTGAATGCCATCCAGACCACAGTGCCTTTTCTGACAATAGCACCTGATTCGCGTGCCAGCGCCATGGGTGACCTCGGCGTCGCCACGCGGCCCGACGTGAACGCCCAGCACTGGAATGCGGCAAAATATCCATTCATGGAAGCGAAGACCGGCGTTTCTCTTGCCTACACCCCCTGGCTGCGAAACATAGTCAACGACATCAACCTGGCCTATCTTTCCGCTTTCTACCGGTTTGATGAAAAGCAGGCGGTGAGCGCCTCCCTTAGGTACTTCTCGCTGGGAGAGGTGATATTCCGTGATATACAGGGCGTGCTGATAGGCAACTTCAACCCCAACGAATTTGCCATTGACGCGGGTTATTCCAGGCTTTTTTCTGATTACCTGTCCTCTGCCCTTGTGCTCCGTTTCATCCGCTCTGACATTACCGGCGGAGGTACCATCGGAGGTCAGCAATACAATGCCGGATACTCATTTGCAGCAGACCTCAGCATGTATTACCAGCATCCGCTCGACCTTGGGGGACAGAACGGGGAAATAGCCTGGGGGTTCAATTTCAGCAATCTGGGAACCAAGATATCCTATACGGAAGGATCTGACAAGCAGTTCATACCGGCAGCACTGCGCGCCGGGGCACGCTATACCCTCGACATTGACGAGTATAACACGATTTCTGCCGCCATTGACCTGAGCAAGCTGCTGGTGCCCACGCCTCCGGTATATTATGTCGACAGCACCGACATCAACGGCGACCCTGTCATTGAGTACGGGCGTAAGATGCCGGCTTCGCTGCCCCTGAGCTGGATACAGTCTTTCTACGATGCTCCGGCAGGTTTCAAGGAAGAGATGCATGAGATCATGTTTGCAGGGGGACTTGAATACTGGTACCGGCAGCAGTTCGCCATACGGGCCGGGTATTTCAATGAACATGAAACAAAGGGTAACCGCAAGTATTTTGCGGCCGGCATTGGTATGAAACTCAACGTGTTCTTCATTGACTTCTCCTATCTCATCTCCACATCGGGAAGGAACAATCCGCTTGCCAATACCATGAGGTTTACATTGGGACTGAACTTCGATTACTGATCACATGACATCAAGGGTGGGCTTCGGATATGATGTGCACAGGCTGGCAACCGGGCGCAGGCTCGTTGTCGGCGGTGTTGAGTTACCTTCTGAAAAAGGAGCCGTCGCCCATTCCGACGGCGATGTTCTCATACACGCCATCTGTGATGCCCTGCTTGGTGCGGCGGCACTGGGTGACATAGGACTTCATTTCCCTGATCACGACAGTGCCTATGACGGCATCAGCAGCCTTGTGCTGCTGCGGCAAACGACAGCCCTGCTTAAAAAAGATCATTGCAGGATCATCAATGTCGATGCCACGCTGTGTCTTGAAGCGCCGAAGATCGCCCCGTATGTGCACGAAATGAGAGAAAAGCTTGCCGGAGCAATGGAGGTCAGCATCGGCGACGTGTCAATCAAAGCCACGACATCTGAAAAAATGGGGTTCGTCGGCAAAGGAAGGGGACTGAAAGCCTATGCGGTTGCCCTTGTCGTTCGCGGCTGACGACGGCTGTCCTGCTGCTGGCAGTCTTACCGTTTCATTTACATGTGAAAGATTGTTGTCTTTTGTGCCATTCCGACCCCTGCCGGATATGACTCCTGAAGGGTGTTCATTTGCATGGCCTGATGAAGTAACCTGCCGGTCATGAGATGGCTCCTATAGCCTGCGGCATGACTTGTTCCATTAATTTGATTATTGGAAAAAGCTGACTATTTTTGTCAGCTGTATCCTGAATCTTTATTATGAATGCATATCTGTTTCCCGGTCAGGGAGCCCAGTATCCGGGAATGGGCAGGGACTTGTATGAGGGTTTCCCTGTCGCCAGGCAGCTGTTTGAGCAGGCAAACGGCATACTCGGCTTCGACATCACCGACATCATGTTCAACGGCACGGAAGAGGATCTGAAAATGACCAGGATTACCCAGCCGGCCATATTTCTGCATTCGCTCATCATCACCCGTCTGCTTGGCCAGCGTTTCAAGGCTGATATGGTGGCTGGCCATTCCCTGGGCGAATTTTCAGCCCTGGCGGCTGCAGGCGTCCTGACT
>JAXDCR010000119.1:0-7326 GCA_034677845.1 Bacteroidales bacterium
CATGGAAGACTGGTTGAGCTTTTCCCATAGGCTGAAAAGTTCGCGGACCAGCTCGTGATCATCGGATGAAACCTTTTCACCTTCTTCCCAGTCAGGCAGGGATGTTGTCTCCAGCACCTCGAAAATAAGCACCGAGTGATGAGCCGTCAGCGACCTTCCCGACTCCGTTATAATGTTCGGATGAGGTATCTTGTTCTTTTCGCAAACATCGACAAAAGTGAATACCGAGTCATTGACATATTCCTGGATGCTGTAGTTGACACTGCTTTCACTGTTTGACGACCTTGTGCCGTCGTAATCCACTCCCAGACCCCCTCCGATATCCACAAACCGGATGTTGAAACCCGCCTTGTGCAGCTGAACGAAAAACTGCGAGGCTTCGGACAGTGCCGTCTTAATACGCCTTATCTTATTGATCTGGCTTCCTATGTGAAAATGGACAAGCTGCAGGCAGTCTTTCAGCCTGTTCTTTTCAAGGTAATCAATGGCTTCAAGCAGGTCACTCGATGTCAATCCGAACTTGCTGACATCGCCTCCGGAATCCTCCCATTTACCGCTGCCCGAGCTGGCCAGCTTGACCCGTATTCCGATATTGGGTTTTACCTTCAGCCTTCTGGCCACGCTTGCAATCAGCTTCAGTTCGTTCAGCTTTTCGGCCACCAGATAAATGCGCCGGCCCATCTTCTGCGCCAAAAGCGCCAGTTCTATGTAATCCTCATCCTTGTACCCGTTGCATACGATAAGTGAATCGTTCTCAGTATTGATCCCGATCACGGCGTGCAATTCAGGTTTGGATCCGGCTTCCAGTCCGATATTGAATTTCTTGCCGTGTCCGACGATTTCTTCCACCACGGGTCTCATCTGGTTGACCTTGATCGGATATATGATAAAGTTCTGGGCTTTGTAACCGTATTCCTCGGCCGCAACCCGGAAACATCTGTCCATCTTCTCGATCCTGTTGTCCAGAATATCAGGGAACCGGATCAGCATAGGCGTCGACACATCCCTCAGTTGAAGTTCATCGACAAGCTCACGCAGGTCAATCCTTACACCGTTTTTCCTTGGGGAAACCTCAACATGTCCCTTCTCGTTTATTGAAAAGTAATTGATCCCCCAGCCCCGTATGTTATAAAGTTCATCCGAATCTTCAATCCGCCATTTTCTCATGTGTACTCTTGTTTAACCCGTGATCTCCGCAGGAATTCCCATTTTCATTACTTTTTTGTCATTGCCGGGTTTCGGAAGGAACATGTCTTCGGGCGAAATACCTGTTTCCTTGATCACTTCAAGGCAATATTCAAGCCGTCCCAGATCACTTTCGTTTGCATTGTTGGTGCCGAAGGTGAATTTGACTCCAGCGGCCTTGGCCTTTTTAATGAAAGCCATGCCTGGTATCCTGTAACGCGCATTGATTTCAAGTGCCACATCGTTGTCAACCAGCGCCTTGATCACACGGTCCATCCTTTCCACGGTCCACAGCCTGTCATAGGACTCATCCAGGGGAGGGGGCAAAAAAGTGGGATTCACGTATATGTCAACGGGTTCCCTTGACAGGATAGATTCTATTTTGCCAACCAGCATCTCCATGAACTGCTGTTCATCCTCGATGACAACCTCGTCAGGCATCCAAAGACGCATTCTTCTGCCTTTGTGGTCTGTCCATGTCATTGCATCCGTGAAAATATAATCATACCGGCTCACCGGTTCCTCCGTGAACAGGGTGACCCATTCCCTGCCTTCGCACTGCATGGCCCTGAACATGGGCAGATCCTCAATGCTGTCAAAATAGGCAGTTAACGATGAATCGTTGGTTACCGGGAAATTAAGTCCGCAATTAGGTGACACCCCGTAATTGAAACCGTTGTCACGTCCGTATTTCGCGATCTGATCCATGGTGAGCGTCCCCTTCATATGCCCGTGAAAATCGATAAGAGGAAACGCCTGCTGATTCAGCAGGGTGAGCATCTCTGCAACCTCATCCCTGTTTTCGAAGTTGTTTGTATCCGACGGAAGATCATCAGGCAGCGGCCTTACTCTGATCCCGGTCACCACAATCCTTCCGTTGTCATTTGATTTGGCCAGTATAAGGCGTCCTTCAGAAAGGATCATGCCTTCCAGGCCTTCCATGCGTATGGGATTTTCCGGTTCAGAATATTCGCTTACCGTTGTTCCGTTGACAGAAACGGTGATATGGTTGTTCCTGACGGCAAGAGAAAGGTCAAAATACTCTCCGTCTTCCGCCATTCTTACAAAGAAATTCCGGATCAGTGAAAGGCTTCCGGTCTTCTGCGCGTTGCCGCTTCTGTAAGCGCTATTGTTGATCATCACCCTGTACCCTTCGTATGCACGTTTGCCCGATGGCGCGTGGAAGGCAACAGATCCTTCGGCACCGGCTGTCGTCATCAGCCTCATGTCCACCTCAAAATTCCTGACCGAAAACTTTGAAAGGAGCATGGAGGATGACCTTTCAAGAATGACGGAATCACCCCTTAACGCAACATCCTGCAGCTTCCAGTTTCCGGAAAGCTCACCGCCCGTCCCCGTGAATACCATTTCATCAGTCAGTCGCCTGCCACAGCCGGCAAGCACAGCCACTGAACATAACATGACGCTCCAATGCAAAAACCTGGTCATATGCATATCGGTATTTGTTTTTAGTTTATAATGATCATCCTGTGATGGCAGAAGGAATCCCCATTTTCATGACCTTCTTGTCGCCGGCAGGTTTTGGCAGGAACATATCCTCCGGTGTCAGGCCGGCTTCCCTGATCACATCCAGGCAGTATTCAAGCCTTCCCAGGTCATTTGCCCCCGCGTTGTTTGTTCCCACCGTGAATTTAACACCCGCCGCCTTTGCCCTTTTCACAAATGCTATGCTGGGAATCCTGAAACGGGCATTGATCTCAAGTGCCACGTCATTTTCGACAAGCGCCTGAATGACCCGGTCCATCCTTTCTTCAGTCCACAGCTCATCGTACCTGGCGTTCAGCGAGGAAGGAATGTAGGTGGGATTCACATATATATCAATGGGCTCTTTGGAAACGATGGCTACGATTTTATCCACCAGCATGTCCATAAACTGCGATTCCTCGCCGGGATTGACCTGATATCTTCCCCAGAGGGTGATCCTTTTTCCATTAAGATCGGTAAATGTACCGGCATCAGTGTATATGTAATCGTACCGGCTTACCGGTCCGGGGGTGAAAAGCGTCACCCATTCCCTTCCCTCGCATTGCATGGCCTTGAACATAGGTTCATCCGCTATCCCGTCATAATAAGCATTAAGTGTTGAATCGTTTGTAACCGGGAAATTCAAACCGCAATTGGGAGCGATGCCGTAGTTGTATCCGTTATCGCGGCCATACCTGGCAACCTGGTCATTGGTAAGGGTGCCTTTCACATGTCCGTGGTAATCAATCAGCGGAAATCCCTGCTGGTTCAGCAAAGTAATGGTCCGCGCAACCGCATCCGTGGTCTCAAAATTGTCATTTACGGCCGGGAAATCATCCGGTAAAGGATCGAGAGAGATCCTGCCAATGATGATCCTTCCCGGATCACCCGATTTGCTGATAACAATACGGCCACCTGAGATCACCATGCCTTCAAGGCCTTCCATGCGGACAGGATTCTCAGGTTGGGTGTATTCACTGACAACGACATTGTTGACCGACACCTTTATCTTGTTGTTGTAAACCGCGACTGTCATGTCAAACCATTCATTGTCGTCAATCATGCGGATAAAGAAATTCCGTATCAGGGAAAGGCTTCCCGTCTTCTGTGCGTTGCCGCTTCTGTAGTCGCTGTTGTTGATCATGACACGGTAGCCGGCGGAGGCATCGTTGTCAGCGGTGGTATGAAACGCAATGCTGCCCTCGGCTCCGGGTGTTGTTAACATCCTAAGCTTCAACTCAAAATTGACTGCAGAGAATTTCGAAACCATGGCAGATGAGGTTTTCTCAAGCACCAGGGAGTCTGACGATATCCTGACATCCTTCATTTTCCAGTAGCGGCCAACCTGTTCGGGGCTGCCGGACAAGGTGACCGCATCATGCAGTCCTGCCGCACAACCTGAAAAAAAAGCCGCCAGGAACAAAATGGACATTCCTGCAAGCAGGTTTCTGTTTTGCATGTTTGCGATGATTATATGGGTATTTTTAACCGGCAACTAAATTAACAAAATTAGCGACAATGCATCCACGACCAGTCAATATTCATATTATTTATTACTTTTGAACCTGCCAAATTAAAAATCATAACTTTCACATCATGAGAAAAAGAATAGTAGCAGGCAACTGGAAAATGAACAAGACGCTTCAGGAGGGCCTGGAGCTGGCAAGAACCATCAACAGGCAGGTTGACAACACTGGCGTGCTTGTTATCCTTTGCCCCCCCTTTATCCATCTCAGCGAAGTCAATAAAATAATAACAAAGGATAACCTTTTCATGGGCGCGCAGAACTGTTCCGCTGAAAGCGCCGGCGCTTATACCGGCGAGGTCTCTGCCCAGATGGTACGCTCGACGGGCGCAGATTATGTCATTCTGGGACATTCCGAAAGAAGAACATATTACCACGAGGACGATGCGCTGATCGGCAGGAAAGTCAGGCAGGCACTGAACAATGAACTGACACCTATCTTTTGTTGCGGTGAGACCTTAAAGGAGCGACAGGAAGGGGTGCATAAGGATGTCGTCAGAAGACAGGTTGAAAACGCATTATTCGGCCTCGCTGAGCAGGATTTCAGTAAAATTGTCATTGCCTACGAACCGGTGTGGGCAATTGGCACAGGGGTGAATGCAACGGCTGCCGAGGCACAGGAAATGCACAGGCTGATCAGAACCCTGGTTGCTGAAAAATACGGAAAAGATGTGGCAGACAATACATCCATATTGTACGGCGGCAGCTGTAAACCCTCCAACGCCGGAGAATTGTTCGCCAACCCGGATGTTGACGGGGGACTGATCGGCGGGGCCTCTCTTGTCGCCGCCGATTTTATGGGAATAGTCAACGCATTTCCGGAGGCCGGAAAGTAGTTTTAATTGCGCTGAGGCTGCCGGCTGAAGCCTTGCAGTTGACTGAAAATATATGGTCACAATGACCGTTTATTTTCGGGAAACATTTTAATCCCTGCAGGTCACCGCATGACCAGCTTAAAACAATTTCAGTTCAACATGGGTATAAGAACTTGCGGCATGTTGATTGCGGGCTTTCTGCTGGTTGGCATGAGGCAGGCATGTGCACAGGAAACTCCGGCATTTTCAGGAGAAACGGCGACATATACCGATGAGCTGATGCTTATCATGAAGCCGCCGGCAGATCCCTCCGGCCAAAAGACCCTTGCAGACTTCATAGCCCGTTGGAAAACAGGCGGATACAATCCACAGGAACAAAGGCGCATCATTGCCTCATCCCAGGTGCTTGCCAGGTACAACAGCGGAACGTCAAACCATCTTGCCGGCTATATCTATTGCCTGGAAGCATTTAAGAAAAAAGAAACGGATAATAACAAGCTCATCAGCTGGCTTGAAAGTCTGGAATTCCTGCTTGCAAGCCCAAAAACAGCCCTGTCATCTGTCAGCCAGTACATTGGTTTTTCTAAGTTATTGATAGATAGCAGCTTTCTTTATAAGTCCCCCTCCGTCATCTGGAAAATCAGCACGGATGACTACCGCTTTGATACCGGAAACACACTCATGCTGAGGGTTGGCAAAACACAGCTGACATGCCTCGCAATGAGAGACAGCATATGCATCTCGGCGACGGAAGGAATATTTTACCCCCTCCTGACGGAATGGGAAGGCAGCAAGGGCACTGTCACCTGGGAACGGGCGGGATTCAGGAAAGAGGATGTTTTTGCCGAGCTGGAAAAATACCGGATTGATATGACCGGTTCTGAATACACGGCTGAACAGGCTATCCTCACCAATCGCATCTATTTTGACAGCCGCATAGCAGGCAGGCTGAGAGATAAAGTGAAACAAAACAGGAACCCTGAAGATGCCGATTATCCGGTGTTCGATACATACCAGAAGGATTTTGCCATCGAAGGCCTCTATGAGGATATCGATTATGAAGGGGGACTTTCCATGCAGGGTTCCAAGATGATAGGCAGCGGAAGCAGCCTGAAACCGGCTCAGCTGAAAATATACCGGAAAGACACTCTCATGCTGACTGCCAGATCAGCCTATTTTGCCTTCAAGGCCGGGCGCATTGATGCTCCCACGGCTGAAATCGTCATCCGGTTGCGGACAGACTCCATATATCACCCGGGAATCTCACTTACCTACCTTCTTAAAGGAAGGGAGCTGACACTTTCTGCCACCGATAAATTTACGACCCGGGGGCCCTATTTCAACTCATACCATAACATAGACATGACCTTCGACCAGCTTATCTGGAAGATGGATGAGCCGTACATGAGATTCACCGCTCTGATGGGCAGCACCATTGGCAATGCCACCTTTGAATCTGTCAACTCATTCGATGAGACCAGATACCTGAGCATGCAAATGATGGACGAGACTCATCCGCTGATATCCATCAGGAATTTTTCACGATCGCTCGGATCTGATGAATTCCTTGCGGACGACTTTGCCAGCTACCTGAAGAAACCGGTGGCTCAGGTGAAGCAATTGCTGATGAGAATGGCGGTGCAGGGTTTTATTTATTACAGTGCCGAAACAGGAATGGCGACTGTCAAACCAAGGCTCAACGATTACCTTGCTGCCAGCGTGGCCAGGATTGACTACGACGGCATCAGCTTTAATTCCAGAACATCGGCCCCGCTTGAAAATGCCATTTTTGATCTGAGGAACTACAATCTGACAATCAACGGCATATCGCAGGTGACGCTGAGCAGTCAGCAGAACGTGACGGTCACTCCCGAAGGATCAGCCATTACCATGACCAGAAACAGGGATTTTACATTCGACGGCCTTGTGCAGGCAGGATTGTTTACCTTCAAGGGCCGGGATTTCATATTCAAATATGACAGCTTCAACATTGAGATGCCCAGGATTGATTCGCTCCACATCCGTTACCTGACTGATGAGGTTGATAACTTTGGCTTCAGGAAAACCGCGAATGTGAATAACCTGATACAGGAAGTGGCAGGTGAGCTTTTCATTGACGATCCGCAGAACAAATCCGGACGAAAAAATTTCTCGCAGTATCCGTACTTCAACTCAAGAGAGGATGGGTACGTGTTTTATGACGACAAAAGCATCAGGGATGGCGTGTACAAGGCAGACAGCTTCTATTTCAGGATCTATCCCTTTACGATTGACAGCCTGAACAATTTCAATTACAAAACCATGCGATTTGACGGG
>JAXDCR010000120.1:0-14350 GCA_034677845.1 Bacteroidales bacterium
TGCCAATTTTTTAAGGCATAACCTGTATATTCCCTCGTTGTACTCTGTTTTGAATCGGTCTGAAAGACTTTCCGGATTCAAATGGGACACTTCATATTCGGCAGTACACAGAAGCATTTGGTGTCCCTTATTGATAACAAGCGGGTAATTGGCACCCGACAACAACATCATGTATGGCACAGGATTATTTTCCAGGTGGTTCAGGAGGTCGGTTTCATCGGCAATGCCGGGATCCATTTCTGTAGCAAAGAAGAATATATCATCCGGCTCAAATGACCTGTAGGCACCAATGGGTCCGTAACTCTGCCAGCATGATCCGTTGAACCCAATCAAATTAAACCAAAGGATTATCGTCTGATCTGCGCTCGTTTTGGTTATACCCGGGGAATAAAGAAGATATTCCTCTTCACTGAACACATCTTCCATTACAAAGAAATTATTGGCAGGAATATCCTTTATGATGCTGAAACTGAACTTCCAGGGATGCGCTGCCTGAAATTCAAGGAATCCAATTCCCTCCCTGTCTAATCTTTGAAGTGAAGCATGGTTGAGCATTTTTCCAATCAGCCCTTCAGCTTTAAAAACTTTGTGAATAATATATTGGGACTTCAACCGGTTTACCCATTCTTTCGGGAACTTGTTTGTGATGTGGCTGAATTTACCAAGCTTCAGGTTAAGGTCGCGTTCCAGATTGTATTTTTCTACCGCATAATAAAGCAAAAATTCATCGATCACTGCAGCGGAAATCCTGCTGATTTCACGACACTGCTGCTCAATAATTGTATAGACTTTCAATGGCTATGGGTTATACAGGTTATCGGTTCAGACTTTCTTACAAAGATAAACCATAACAACAAACCGTGTCAGGGCGAACAGAAATATGAATACTCTTCTTATACTCATGGCATATAGATAGTATGAATCATCATTACATCCATCCAGGTAGTATTATTTATGATACTAATATTGTTCTTTGCAGTCAATCTCATGCTTTATTAAGTAAAATGTATCATAAAAGATTCTTTTTTGTTGTTTTTATATAAAATATGCATTAATTTTACTTTTAAATATCATTTATGATACTGTAACTATGATTTCGAAATGACAAACAATGAACTTATCGCCATAATCAAAGAAAGAAAAAACATCCTTGGCATTAACCAGGAATATCTTGCGGAACTTTCTGAGGTTGGCATTGCCACCCTAAAAAGGCTTGAAAGTGGAAAAGGGAATATTACCCTTAATAATCTACAGAAGATTGCCGATGTATTAGGTCTTGAAATAAAACTGGAACTAAAAAAACCAGGTAAATGAGACGCGCTGAAGTATACAGAAATGGCGTTCTGGCAGGTATATTAACCGAATCAGATAACCGTACTTTCGAATTCAGGTACGATTCCTCGTATTTCAATGACAACACAAAACCGGGAATCAGCCTGACATTACCGAAGAAACAAATGGTGTATACAGCAGACCGTCTATTCCCCTTTTTTTATAATATGCTTTCTGAAGGATCAAACAGGTCAGTACAGCTCAGGCAACTAAAAATTGACAAGAAAGATTTCTTTGGCTTATTGATGGCCACTGCTCAGTATGACACCATAGGTGCAGTTACAGTTAAGCAAATAGAATAAATATTGTAAACATGGAAATTAAGAATTGTCCGGGGTTACTGTTGGAAGGTTTTTCCGGTTATAGTCCTCTTTTTCTACGCAGGATGTACGACGGGCATAAGATTAGCCATATATTGCCTTATAATGCCCCTGAGGTTGATGAGAATGATAAGAAGAAATTTTTACAAAACAGGAAAAGAATATCCATTTCAGGAATGCAGGAAAAATATTCTGTCTTGATTGAAAAAAATAGTCTTCGGCTAACCAATGAAAATGAACAGGGTACTTATATCCTTAAACCAAAACCCTATGGTTTGTACCGAAGCCTAATGGCCCCTGCCAACGAACACGTGACAATGCAAATTGCCAACCAGGTTTATAATATTCCCACTGCTGAGAATGGTCTTGTATTCTTTAGTAATGAAGAACCTGCCTATTTAACAAAACGATTTGATGTTAACAGCAAAGGGACAAAACTTGGCAAAGAAGATTTTGCCTCACTGGCCGGTAAAACAGAAGAAAATTCCAGTGAAAACTTCCGGTATGATTATTCATACGAAGGTATTGCTGAACTGATAAAAGAAAATGTGGGTGCCTGGAAAATTGAAATGGAGAAATTTTTCAACCTGGTTGTTTTCAATTTTTTGTTTTCCAATGGTGATGCTCATTTGAAAAATTTCTCCTTATTGGAAACAATAAATGGAGATTATGTCTTGAGTCCCGCATATGATCTTATGGATACCCGAATCCATGTTGAAGAAGAAAGCTTCTTTGCGCTAAATGATTTGTTCAAAGAATGGCATTGGTCTCATTGCAGAATTAAAAACCCTCAACATCATCCATGTCTTGAAGATTTCGTTGAATTCGGGAAAAAAATTGGAATAAATGATTCAAGGGTAAATAAATTGCTTGAGCCTTTTCTTAGAAAACAAGAAGAGGTGGAAAACCTGGTCAGTAAATCATTTCTTGATGATGAGACTAAGAAAAAGTATATGAGTCATTACAATGAACGTTTGATGATGCTTAATTCGGGATAATGACCTATTGAAACATGTCCATTTTTATGCTGAAATAAATACGGATTACATTTTAAAGATCTAAGTTGATAAAAAGTTAGAAACCTGACATAGATTGCCGAAATTATATTACGTTGATATTTAATTACATATAAAATACTTAGCTTCTCACCCCGACCACCAAAATCAAATGGCCTTGTAAATAATTGATTTACAAGGCCATTTTCATTAGTAATACAAAAATATTTTTCACGAAATTCATTCATTAAGATAAGTTTTTAAACAACAGTCAAATGATTTAATATCAGCCATGTCCTTTTAATTCTTTTCAAAACCAGTAGGTTTCTTCCGGACACTGTCACTCCGCTGTTGGTTGCCTGGTACCTGCAATACAAAAGCATGGTCGAAGAATATGTTCATTTTAAGGATTTCAATTGCGAAGATGAATAAATTGAGTCGGTTGCATAAAGCGGAATCAGATTCCTGGCATCCGTACTGTTATAAGAGGCAGTCCATTCCTGAACAATGCTGTTAAATAGCTTACTTAGAACACGGAGTCTGTATCCCCGCTCTTATGGGCGGTCAAAGCAAGTTCGGAAAATACAAATAGAAATGTTAAAGAGTAAAGAAGTTTTCTTGTTTTCATATAATCAACGGCCTGATGTTTTTTTATAAATATACCATCCTGAAGAGGCCTCTGCAATTCCGATACAGAAGAATAAAGGCTGCATAAAGCTTGACAGACCTATCCAGTAAACCTGAATAATGATCCACATGACCATGATAATACCAAGAACCAAACCTGTAATCCCGGCAGAATTCTTTTCCCTGAATGACAGGATGGCACCAAATACATTACCGAAACCATGAACAATAAGCAGAAACAGCCCCGGTATAAGAAAGCTTTTAAGGGGCGAATTTTCAAGCAATGCAACTGAATTCCCCATTCTGGTACCAGAAGTATCAGAAAGGAACAGATATCCGGCAGGAATTGCACCAATGGCTATGAAAGCTTCGATAATGCCTAATATTATAAAGTACTTTTTCATTAATAAACAATCATATTAACAATCGGGCCGGCTAATATATACAATTTAGGCACAAGAGCAAATTGGAAACAACTTTTGCCTGTAGGGTCTAATGTGCTGTCCTTTCAAAATTTACATATATTTAATACCATCAGTTTAAAAAAAATGTACTCCTTTACAATTTGCCACTTTTGGAGTTTTACATGTTATTAATCCAAGTCTGTTATAAAAGTAAAGAAAAATTGAAATTTAAAACTTGCTAAAACTTCCACAGGTTAACATATTAAAAATAAAGCCATTATACACAACGAATCATGATTCAGGATAGGTACTTATGTAAATAAGCCGATTTAACTACCACACAAATGGAATCATCCTGTACCTTACTTTGTGAACATAATTTTCATAACCCGGCAACCCATTGAGCAACACTTTTTCTTCATTCTTTATCCGGTACCCAAGCAGAAAAGGAAGTATGGCCATCGGGATGAGTGCAAAGTATGAACCTAATACCAGAGAAGATGAAAGATACAATATTGTAGCGGCCATGTACATAGGATGTCTTACAACTGAATACAATCCCGTATCTATTATTTTCTGTCCTTTTTGAATTTCAATTACCCTTGAAGCATATCTGTTTTGAAGCATTACAACAATAAATAAAATATAACCCGAAATCATTAATACCAGGGACACAAGAACAAGCCATAAAGGAACTTGTGACCAGCTAAATCTGAAATCTAAGCCGGGGATTATATAAGCAACAACAAAAAGTATAAGAGATAGTTTTACATATTTTTTTTGCTCCTTCTCCTTCTCATTAAGATTTATCCTCTTTTCCAGTAATTCAGGATCCTTAATAAACAAGTACAATAAAATGATAGTCATCGGTATCAAAATTCCGGCAATGAATATCCAGCCATTAAGATACCTTATTGTACCTGCCGGAATAAATATTAACAGAAAAATAAAAACTATCGCAGCAACAAGCCTGATAATTGCTTTTAAAAGAATCTTTTTCCTTAATTCCCCGAAGCCCATGCCAGCTTTCATAAAATTCAAGTTTTTCATCATAACCTTTAAACAAGTACGTATAAACAACCATATTTTATAATCTTTGGCAATTCCGATACTAAATTATTAAAATTATTTGAAAGGAAACCGGGGCCCTTTGCATGCAAACCAGACTAATGCTGTAATTGAGAACATCCAAGTCCTAAGGCGATATTCCATCCCGGCCAATTGAACAACTGTTTTTCTGTAAAATTTTAGCCTACAGCTGACTTTTTTCTTGATTTGTAGAAGCTAGGAAATAATCTGACAGTCTGGGGTTAACTTAGAGTTGTCTCAACACAATTATTTACCCCAAAACTTTCAGACATGAATACAGAAGTGAAATTGATCACAAACAAATTAGGTTTATTAAAACTCTCCAAAGAGCTCAGCAATGTTTCACAGGCATGCAAAATAATGGGATTTAGCAGAAATACCTTTTACCGTTACCGGGAATCGTGTAAAAAGGGATAGATTTGTAAGTAATAAATAATGAGTGCCCTGCAACTGCAGACTGCAGGGTTGAACCCAAACAGAAACTTAATATGACATAATGAACAAACCAATATGCATAACGGTTATATTGCAAGTACTATTGAATGAACTTATTTTAATATCAAAAGAAAAATGAAAAGTTTACTTTATTCATTATCCGTTTTATTTCTGGCTTTATCCCTCAATCTATCAGTAAAAGCTCAGGCCGTGATCGATTTGGAATCAGGTCTTGTTTTCACTGGTTATAATGATGTCCGCATCCCTGGCGATCAGGGTACTTTTTTTTCTCTCAATGAGGATCTTGAAGCCAAAACAAAAATATTTTATCGCGTAAGAGCAAATTATACAATAAACTCGCGCCATACGATCTCTTTGTTATTTGCTCCTCTCGAAATCAATTCAGAAGGCAGTGCGGCAAATGACATTATTTTCGAAGGAGTAGTATTTCCTGCCTATGCTCAGCTTCATGGCACCTATAAATTCAATTCGTACAGATTAACATACCGATATGACATAGTAAATAAACCCGGGATTGTTTTTGGTTTAGGATTCACTGCAAAAATCAGGGATGCCAAAATTGATATCTCTTCAACTGACCTGACCGCCGAGAAAACAAATGTCGGATTTGTACCCATACTTAATTTCAGGCTTTTCTGGAAAGTGGACGATAAACTGGGCCTGTTTCTGGATGGTGACGCGCTTGCGGCACCGCAAGGCAGGGCTGAAGATGTTCTGTTCGCTGCTGCATATAAATTCTCCGACAACCTGAGCATTCGTGCAGGATATCGTATTCTTGAAGGAGGCGCAGATAATGATGAAGTATACAATTTTGCCTTATTTCACTATGCTAATGTTGGCCTATCCTATACTTTTGACAGTAAAACAAAGTCAAAATAAATCTCTTACGGCAGAACCAGCAAGCAAATTGATTTTGAGTAAATCAGGGCAAAAAGAAACCGTCTATACCTACATTACCCTGGTATCGGAAACCTGAGATATATGGCATAATCCCTGAAAAACAACAACGCCGTCGGAGAGTGTCACCTCTGACGGCGTTGATTGCTGATCGGCAGGAATTATTTTTGACCCTGCTTCAACAGGTCGCCTGCAGTGAAACTGATTTTTGACCTTGCGATGCCATGCAGGCTACCAGCCCTCACGATACTTGTAATGGAGCAGTTCATTGGCCTCGGGGAGATTGGTAAATCTCATGTTTTCGCCATCATAATGCAGCGTGGTGTTATATGTCGACGCAAGTACGGCCACGCTTGCCAGCGCCATGATTTCTCCCAGATTGCCTGAATGCTCGAAATCATTCGAAGTTTTGGTGCCATTCCTGATCGCTTCGATCCAGTCTTCCTGGATATTACCCGTACCGCGGGGAATCCATGGATCAGGCCGTTTGTAGTCCTTCATGGCGGCTTCTGGTATGAGCGTAGATCCGGAACCGCGGCTGCCTGACATCATGACGCCTTTGTCACCATAGTATGTTACGGCATCAAGGTTGCGGCGGTCTTCCAGTTCATCCGGGCGGGGGGGTTTGAGTTGCCCGTCAAACCATGTCAGCGTCACAGGGGGATTGTTGCCGCGTGCCGGGAATTCATAGGTGATAAACTCGCATGCCGGCCAGAATTCATCGCTGAACCGGGTCGGGCTGGCCTGGATTTTCGTCGGATACTTCAGCTCAAGCGCCCATACCGGTGCGTCAAGAATGTGTGAACCCCAGTCACCCATCGCACCCGTGCCGTAATCACGCAAACCGCGCCAGTTGAAATGGCAAATTTCCGGATGGTAGGGTTTAACCGGGGCTACGCCCAGCCACAGATCCCAGTTCAGTGTTTTCGGCACGGGAACTCCCGCCGGCCTTGGCAGATTCCCTTGCGGCCAGCTCGGCACGCCGGTGAAGGCATGAACCTTTGTGATCTTTCCGACGGCGCCCGAACGGACCATTTCAACGGTCTGCCGTGTGCCCTCGGTGGCATGACCCTGGTTGCCCATTGTGGTTACGACGTTCATCTCCTTGGCGACGCGCCGCATCTCACGGGACTCGAAAACGGTCTTGCACATAGGTTTCTCAACATACACATGCTTGCCCATTTTCATGGCATAGATGGCAATGGGCGCATGCATATGATCCGGAGTGCCTATGACCACCGCATCGATTGCTTTCTCGTTGTCCAGCATCTTGCGAAAATCCTGGTAGATTTTTGCCTTCGGATAGCCCTTGAGAACATGAGCCGAAAAATCCATATCAACATCGCACAAGGCATAGATATTGGCCAGTTTTACCGGTTGTCTTGGCTGCTGCTGGGCCTGTTGCTGCTGTGCGGCAGCCCCTGCAGGTTGCTGGGCAGCCTGCTGGGCGGCCCGCGCCTGCTGCTCAGCAAGCTGCTCGGCGGTGTACGGCAGACCGGTACTTTGTCTCTGTGGCCGCACTATCGGCACATCAGGATCAGCAATGCTTTGTATGACTGATCCTCCCCTGGCTCCGACTCCTATCCCGGCAACATTCACCATATCGCTGGGTTGCCTGATTCCCCTGCCGGCCATGACATGGCTGGGAATGATTGTGAATGCTGCCGTTGCAGCACCCACAGTGCCAAGGAAATTGCGTCTTGAAAGCTTTTTATTCAGCTTTCCTTTTTTCACTTCTTTGTTCATTTGCATTTGTTTTAATTAGGGTCAGTAATGGTAATTGGAGTTACATTTAATTTTTAAGTTACGTGTTCAGCAATATTTTCATGCTGACTTGCTTTAAATATGATGAAAAAGATTTTGCAGGTGTTTTGGGCTATTTAAAGTTACAAATTTTAAATTAACAGATGGTATTGCCTGGCTTTTTTTATTCATTATGTGATATTATTCCGTGAAATCTATTCCACTGGCGGGTGCCAGGGCATCATCGCAAAGCGTCATACCCTTTGTATGCGGTATTTCAGCCTGCTGACGATCGCGGTGATTGCATCGTTTTCCTGTTCACAGTATATTGCCAACTATAACAGGGCTGTGGATAACCAGATCAGAGGCGAAATATTCTTCTTCACGGCTAACGCAAATACGTGTCTTACATGGATTTACCGATCAATGTTTATACAGATAAACAGAACGTTACCCCACTTTTAAACCGCTATATTGAATCTTAAACGGAATAATGACAGTTGATCTCCTGCCTGACGGATATTTTTATAAAGTTTGAATATATTTGCACAGTACTATCAATGTATCACATACAGAGCTGACCATTAAAACTCATTAACTATTAACTAAAAATTAATAAAATGAAAATCAAATCATTCATGTCTGCTGTTATTCTGCTGTTGGCAGGCACTTTCACCCTTTCCGGCCAGGTGAAAAGCACCACGGATGTCATCCTTTCAAGTTACACTGCCAGGAATTTCACATCTGATCCGGTTTCAGACAGTGACCTAAACACAATCCTCAGGTGCGGCATTAAAGCGCCCAGCGCCATGAACAGCCAGCCCTGGAAATTTACGGTTGTAAGGGACAGGGCCCTGCTGACAAGCATCATGCCCAATATTGCCGCAGGAACCTTGCTGATCGTTGTATCAGGTCAGGATGCGAACAGGCCGGGAATGAATCCGACATTTGACTGTGCCCTGGCAACGGAAAACATGTATGTTGCCGCGCAGGGACTGGGTCTTGGGGCGCATATTTATATGAGTCCGGTGGCAGGTCTTAACGCAAGAAAACAGGAACTTGGGATCCCTGACGGATACAATGTGATCACCGTGCTTCAGATCGGACATGTCGGCACAGGTGTTGACGCTGTGTCAGCCGCCTCGGTCAGAAACAGCCTGGAGAACGTGGTGAACTACAAATAAGTTTATCGCTGTACGACACATCACCGGAAGGTTGTTTCTTATCCGCACAGCTTTGCAGGACTCTGCAAGTGGCATTATCTTCAACACTGACAATACATCAAATATAGTTAATGATTGACAGAAAGGCCGTAGCGGCCTTTCTTCGTTTTTCAGGCCTTCAATTCCCAGAGCATGTCACCCGGCCGTCAGGTCGGGCTGTCTGTCTGATCAATTCAATCCCCTATGAACAGGCTTTTGCTTGAGAACTCAGGGTCGCAGGTCAGGTTCACTTCCAGCTTGCGCAGTCCCGCCTCATCCCCAGGAGTCGGAATGTGGGTGGTGTGCACCTCACAGTTCCGCAACATCCGGAGGCTTTCCAGGGCCATCTTGGCGGCAGGGTTTGAAAGAGCACTTATGCCAAGCACTATCAGGGTCTCCTCCACATCAAGGCTGGCCATCTTGCCGTTCAGAATGTCTTTTTTCAGATAGGTCACCGAATCAATCAGGCTGGCCGGAAGAAGGTACATCTTGTCCGGTATCCCGGCCAGGTACTTTGTCGCGTTGAGGATCAGGCTCGAGGATGCGTGCAGCAGTGATGAGTTCTTGCCGGTTATGATGGTTCCGTCACCCAGTTCAATGGCAGCCCCGCAGTAAATGCCGTCGTTGCCCTTGCCCTTTTTCTCGGCATCCCTTGCGGCTTCCCTTGCAGGGAGAACGACCCTGCGGTGTTCCGGTACTGCCCCTGCCTTGTTCATGATGGCAAGGGCACGGTCAAGGGTTTCCTTTTCAACGATGCCCATCGCATATTCCACCGCACACCTGAAGTACCTGCGTATGATTTCCTGGTGCGAGGCTTCCGCAATGATGTCATCATTCACGATACCCGAGCTGGCACGGTTCACACCCATGTCAGTGGGGGATTGATACATCGACTCTCCTCCTGTGATTTTTTCAAGTATCCTCTTAAGCAGGTGAAAAGCTTCAATGTCTCTGTTATAGTTGACAACTTTCTTGTTGTATGCCTTCAGATGATGCTCATCTATAAGAACCTCGTCTTTCAGGTCAACGGTGGCGGCCTCATAGGCCAGGTTGACCTTGTGGTTTATGGGAAGGTCCCATATAGGAAAGGTTTCGAACTTGGCGTATCCGGCCTTGACGCCATTCCTGTATTCATGGTAAAGGTTGCACATGCAGGTGGCCAGCTTGCCGCTGCCCGGCCCCGGTCCCGTCACGATCACAATGGGCCTGGTGGTCCTTATGTATTTGTTCGCCCCATAGCCCTGATCACTCACGATCGTGTCGATATCTGTCGGATACCCGGCTGTGGGATAATGCAGGTAAACCCTGACGCCCCTTCGTTCAAGCTTGTTTCGGAAAGAACTGGCAGGCGGCTGGTTTCTGTACCTGGTTATGACGACAGCCGTAACATCGATGCCCCATTCCCTGAAGTCATCAATTGTCTTTAATGCATCCGCATCATAGGTGATGCCGAAGTCGGCCCTTACCTTTTTCCTTTCAATGGCTCCGGCATGGATGCAGAGGATCACGTCTATCTTGTCCCTCAGCATCTGCAACAACCGCATCTTGACATTCGGATCGAATCCGGGAAGCACCCTGGCAGCATGAAAATCGTATAGGATCTTGCCCCCGAACTCGATATAAAGCTTGTCGTTGAAACGGTTCACCCTTTCAAGAATGGCAGCGGTCTGCTCCCTGAGATACTTTTCGTTGTCAAAGCCTATCTGATCTCTTTTATCCATTGTATTTCCCTGTCAAACAATGTGCCTGGCAGATTTCCAAACAAGCTTCCAAATTAAACAAAATTCGTGTTCAAGGAAACCCGGGCACGACAAAAAAGAATACTATCCGGTTGAAGCAAGGTTTTTTTTAAAAGTACAACGGGATTGGTTACATTTACGCTGATAAACTCAGCATGCAGCATTTTATAGACCACAATGAATCCATAAAAGCTCAGGGGAATAAATACGTAGTAAAATAAAATTCCGAATATGATCAATCTGACAACCAATTATCTGGGTTTAACATTGAAAAATCCGCTGATCGTCAGCAGCTCCGGTCTGACAAACTCAGCAGAAAAGATCAGGAAACTGGAAGAGCTGGGTGCGGCAGCGGTCGTTCTGAAATCGCTGTTCGAGGAACAGATAAACTATGAGGCCGGCATTATGGTGCACAATGGCATGTATCCCGAAGCAGGCGACTATATAAACAACTATTCCAGGAAAAACTCAGTGGAGGAATATCTTAAACTGATCGAGGAGTCTAAAAATACCGTTCAGATACCTGTCATTGCCAGCATAAACTGCATGACATCAAATGAATGGATCTCGTTTGCCAGGGAAATCGAAAAAGCCGGCGCCGACGCACTTGAACTGAACATTTTCTTTATGGCCCTGGATGAGAAAAAGCCTTCCGGAGACTATGAAAGAATCTACAACGACATCATCGTCAGGTTAAGCAAGATCATACACATTCCTGTATCGGTGAAGCTTGGATATTTTTTCACCAACCTGGTATCCATGGTGAATAATTTGTATTACAGAGGTGTAAAAGGAGTGGTCATGTTCAACCGTTTTTATGAGCCGGATATTGATATCGATAACCTGAAACTGACCGCCGCCCCGGTTTTCAGCACACCTTCCGACATCAGGCATGTATTGCGCTGGGTGGGCATTGTATCAAGCCATGTCAGGCAGATCGACATTGCCGCCTCCACAGGCGTGCACGACGGAAAAGCAGCCATCA
Organism: Bacteroidales bacterium; assembly: GCA_034677845.1. Lineage (GTDB taxonomy): Bacteria > Bacteroidota > Bacteroidia > Bacteroidales > UBA10428 > UBA5072. The sequence continues at coordinate 11,790 of JAXDCR010000120.1, forward strand.
AGATGATACTGGCCGGTGCCAGGGTCGTACAGCTGTGTTCAGTGCTGTACAGGAAAGGAACCGGTCAGCTGCCGGTGATCCTGAATGAGATGGAGGAGTGGATGAGAAGCAAGAAATACACATCCCCCGACCAGTTCAGGGGAAAACTGAGCTACCGCGAAATAAAGGACCCCGCGGTTTATGAACGGTCGCAGTTCATGAAGTATTTTTCAAGTCATGCCTGATGGAATGACCTGTTAAGGCAGGGGCCGGTTTGATCCGTAGTCATTTTTTCGGGAACCAGGGCAGGAAGGCACTGGTTTTTTCAATGTATTCCCTGTACTGAGGCTTCTTTTCTCTCAGGCTCTTCTCCAAAAGCAACACCCCGGACACCTTAATAATCAAAACGGTCATCAGCACCGATCCCAGCACCGGCAGATAGTGACCGGCACCCATGCAGATCAGACCAAAACCCCACCAGACGGCTGCATCGCCAAAATAATTCGGATGCCTTGTGTAGCGCCAGAAACCTGTGTTCAGCACCTTGCCTTTGTTGGCAGGATTGGCTTTGAAGACTGCCAGCTGATAGTCGCCTCCGGCTTCGAAGATGAAACCAACCATCCAGCAGAGTATGCCCAGATAATCCATCCAGTTCAGCGATCCGGCCGTGCTGTCAAGCTGCGCACCAAGCAGCGGCGCAGATATCAGCCACATCAACACCCCCTGCAGCAGAAAAGTCTGGAAGAAACTGATCCACCAGTAACTGCGGCCGTATGTGTCACGGAACTGGCGATAGCGAAAATCCTCTCCCTTTCCGTGATTCCGCCATAACAGATAAATGGAAAGGCGGAGACCCCATAACCCTGCGAGCAACAGAACGATGAACTTTCGGATACCGGCACCTTCGGTGCTTATGAAATAAAAACCTGCAGCCAGCACAAAACCTGCACCCCAGAAAATGTCAACGATGCTTACGTTTCTCAGAATCACGCTGACAGCCCACAGGAGGGTCATCATGCCCAGGATGACCGGAAGTACTTTTATATAAACCTGCAAAAAGCCCATAAGATGGAGGTTAAGGTTATCCGTCCATGACAAAGCCTATTCGAACAACAGGGCCACTGAAGCAGCGCCTGTTCCTGCATTGGCACCTATCACGGGAGATATGTTCACCACGGCGACCGGTTCCTTATTCGTCAAAGTCTTCATTTGCAGCCCATACCACCGGGCTGCTTCGGGATTGCCGGCATGAAGCACCGTATAGTTCCATATTTTCTTATCCTTACAAAGATTTCCGATATGCTGCATCACCTTTTTCATATTGTCAAGATGGTTGAACGCCTTGTCGAAAACTATTGCCTTACCTGTTTCATCGAGCGATACGATGGGATTAATATTCAATATCTTGGCAATTAAACCCTTAACATGAGAAACCCTTCCCCCCCGAACCATATATTTAAGTGTGCGCACGCTGACAAAGATGCGCGCTTTGCCGGTCCACTCCTCTGCCATAGAGACTATGTTTTCGTGCGACATTCCTGCCTCAATGGCCTGTGCGATACGCAGAACTATCAGTCCCATCGCTCCGCTCAGGTTCCTGGAATTGATCACCGATATGGGCTTACCGAACTCCTTGCTTATCCGTTCGGCAGCTTTCCGGCTGCTGTTGAAGGTTCCGCTCAGTTTGTCGCTCAGGTGCACAGCAATGACTGAATTATAATAGGTTGCCAGATGGGAAAACATGTTAATGAATGTATTCTCGTTGACCTGGGCGGATTTGGGATAAACTTTCGATTCCCTTAGCAGTGAATAAAACTCCTCCGGCTGGATGGTCACCTTGTCCAGATACTGGTTGTCTCCGAAATTGATATGCAAGGGGGCCATGTTGATCTGGTATCTGTCGAATATTTCCGGCGAAAGGTCGCAGGCAGAGTCCGTGACAAGAGCAATATCCCATTTCCTGTCATGTACGGTCTGGTAATGGCGGATCATATCATCGGCCTTCTGAAAAGTAAGGGTACCGGACTTCCTGAGTTCGCTGAACATCCCGGAAGGGTTATTCGTGTGAACATGGAAACGCCTGATCTTGTCAGAACCTGCAATGACAACGGAATCCCCGAAACGTTCGAGGCTGTTTACCAGCAATTCCCTGCCCAGGACACAGTCTTTAATAATTCCTTCCGTGCAGTACCTGAATTCCATTTTTTCATGAACAGCTTCACTCATGGCAGGGATTTCCGAAACCACTGACCTGGATTTAATAAGCTCCTTAATATTTGCCGTACGGATGACATGCATGATACCTTCAAAGAACAATACAAATCCCTTGGCACCTGCGTCCACCACTTTGTTTTTCTCAAGAACCGGAAGTTTTGAACGGGTTTCTGCCAGCGACTTCTTAAGTATCGCATAAGAACTCAGCAACAGTTTATTGAAGTCCGGAAACTTATGCCAGCTTTGGGACAGGTATTCCGCAAGTTCCCTGATTACCGTAAGCATGGTTCCTTCAACCGGCTTAGCCACTGCTTCATAGACATAATGAACGGAACGCTGGAGGATCTCCGAAAACTGCCTGAGTGTGA
>JAXDCR010000121.1:0-5750 GCA_034677845.1 Bacteroidales bacterium
ATTCAGGTTAAAGCTGCCTGTCATCATCACAACACCCATGAGCGAAAGTCCCATGAATACCTCATAAGCCAGCATCTGAGCAGACCCCCTCATGGCACCGAGCAGTGAATATTTATTGTTTGAAGACCAACCGCCGAGTACGATGCTGTAAACTCCGAGAGATGACATACAAAGGAAGAAAAGCACTCCCACGTTTGAATCCAGCACAAGGAAACGGGGTCCGAAAGGTATGACTGAAAAAGACAGCAGGATGGCAGCCATGATGATGCCGGGGGCCATGACAAACACGGGCCGGTCGGCAAAAGGTGGTATCCAGTCCTCCTTGAAGAAAATCTTGACGACATCGGCAATGACCTGAAACAGGCCCCCCGGTCCCACCCGGTTTGGTCCGTACCGGTCCTGCCACAAAGCCAGCAGCCTCCGCTCCACGAAAATCAGTCCCGCCGCTATTGTCAGCGCTATCAGCAAAACCCCTGCAATGATCAGGATCTTTTCCATAGCCAATATCTATGTTATTTCGGAATCAACCACGGTCCGTATCGTTCCCTTTGCCGGCAGGCTAATATAGGGCATTCCCGGCAATGCCAGACTCAGTGCCGCCAGTTTCCCTGCCATTTCCTTTTCTGTCCTTACGGTGAGTTGAAGCTTCGTTTCTCCTGTCAACAGTTCCACGCGCCGACCTGCGGCCAGTCCCTTCTTCCCGGCCTCCTCCTCGCTGATGATCAGATAAGGTGCGGGTATCCGTTGCATGATGGCATCACCCCGGCTGCTCAGTTCCTCGGAACCGAATACGCTGCAGAGGGGGACAATGAGCCATTCATCGTCGGCAAGTTCCGATGTCTCCGGATTTTTCTCCTTTCCCTGCCCTTGATCCGGGAAGGCAGGCGCCGCATTCTCTTCCAGGGAGCGGATGGCTTCCGAAGGTTGTTGAAAAGGCTTTTCAATCAGCCGGATGCCGGGATCGCCACCTTTCAGCTGTCCTTTAGGTGCCTCAGTGTATTTTTGCAGAGCCTGAACGGAGTTCCATCCCGGTGCCCAGTAAAAAGGAACCAGTGCCGGCGGCGGGTGATCGTGTGATCCTTCCATGGAAAAGGCCAGCGGGGTTTCGTTATCGGATAACGGACCGGGCTCACCGACGGCTTGATGCGCATGAATGGCCGTACGGCCACTGTAACGTTTTGTCTGTCTTGGTATCTTTCCGGCAGCGGTAAGGGATTGAATATCTGCAATCAGTTGTCCGCCTCTTTCAAATGACGGATTTTTACCTGCCAGATCCGCCAGCACATCATCCACATGGTTCCATGGCAAGTTCCCGGGTTCCAGCAGTGCCTTTATTTCAGCCAGCCATCTCCAGCTCTCCTTAACGGGCGGTTTTGGCGGAAGTGCATGATAAAAACGCTGTGCCCTGCCCTCACAGCTGACAAAAGTGCCGGTGATTTCGGAAAAGGCGCCGACAGGCAGCAGTATGTCAGCCTTTTCTGTCGTGAGAGTTGATATGCTGTCAAGAACGACAAGGCAGTCTGCTGAACCGGTAATCTGCTCAGCCAGGGATTTTTCAGCCCTTCTGAACAGGTCATTTTCAAGGACGACGAGAACCGCATCCTTTTCCTTTTCAAGGCGTTCCAGTACCTTTTCGAACGGTTCCCCATCCATCATCGCCAGTCCCATGCTGTTGCACTCCGGAAGGATTATTCCCATCCGCACGTTATCATGGCGTGCTGCCAGTGCATGCGCTATGCCGCCGGCTGCCGCGAGCAGGGCTCCGCTGCCGCAGGAGACACCGGTGACGATCAGCGGTGCCCTGGCTTCTTTGAGCACATTGCCGATTTCTTCCGCCAGAGGCTGGTCGTGCGACCATGCCGGAGCTTTCCCGCTAGCGTTGCTAATGGCTGCTGCCACTGCACGGGCCATTCGGGTCAGTGACTCCGGTGAGGCATGGAAAGTCCTGCGTGCCACGTCATCGAGGCGCGTGGGCGTGCAGGAAGCTATATACAGAGGGCTCCGGACATCCTGTGCAGCATTTCTTACGGCCTGGTCATGCCAGCCCGGAATATGCAGTCCCTCGGCCAGAGACAGTGCCTTGTTCCTCACGGCCTGCCTCAGCGCGAGGGCGGCCATCGGTGCGGTATTCGGAAGGTCTTCGCCGAGTATCAGAACCGCGTCGCTTTGTTCCATATCCCTGAGCGAAGGGGAATGCACAGGAAGGGTGCGCAGCATGGACAATGCCTGACGTACAAGGGCATGTTCGCCTGCCGCCACTCCGTGGTAAAAATTACCGCTTCCTGCAAGCTGCATCAGGGCATGGTTGGCCTCAAGAGAGGCACGCGGTGATCCGATGCCGATAACCCGCCTGCCGGGTGCAAAAATTGCTTTCAGTGCCTGGGAGAGCTCACCCGTCGAAGCGACATGGCTGGTTTCTTTTTTATGGTTGCGGACTGCCGCGACTGTCAGCCTGTCCTTGCCGTTGACATACTCATATCCGTACCTTCCCCTGTCACACAGGAAATAGCCGTTGACGGCACCGTTGTACCTGTTAGAGATTCGCCGTACCGTTCCGTACCGTTCGCTGCAAAATGTGTTGCATCCCAGGCTGCAATGGACGCATATGGAAGGGGCACTTGACAGGTCCCATTTTCTGGTGTAATGCTTTTTCAGGGTCTTGTCAGTAAAGACACCTGTGGGACAGACTTCGGCCAGGTTGCCGCTGAATTCGCTTTCAAGCACACCTGCCTCTGCCCTTCCGAAATAGACGCGACTGCCTGAGGAGAATGCCCCGAAATCCCTGCCGCCGGCATAATCTCTGTAAAACCTGACACAGCGGTAACAGGCTATGCAGCGGTTCATCTCGTGATTCAAAAAGGGACCCAGATACTGGTTGCAATGGCTCCGTTTTCTGAAGTGATAGCGCCTGTAATTATGGCCTGTCATGACAGTCATATCCTGAAGGTGACATTCACCTCCCTCGTCACAGACGGGACAGTCATGCGGGTGATTGTTCATAAGGCTTTCAATGATGGCAGCCCGGAAAGCCTTCACTTCCGGGTCGCTGACTGAGATGATCATGCCGTCGCTGACGGGTTCCATGCATGACATGACGATCCGGCCTTTTGTGTCATCGCTGTCCCTGAATATCCTGACTGCACAGAGCCTGCATGATCCCACGGAACCCATGGCAGGATGATAGCAGAAATAAGGCACGTCAAAGCCCAGAGAAAGGCACGCCTCCAGCAGGCTGGTACCCGGCTTCACCTGGTATGTCCTGCCATCTACCTGTATTGTCGTCAGTGTGTCTTCCAGGGGCATCTCTTTTCTTTTATGTGCCGTTCAAAATCCTCGCGGAAATAGCGCAGGCCGCTTTGCAGGGGTTCCATGGCTCCCGGTGCGTGCGCGCAAAACGTTTTCCCCGGTCCCATGTACTTCGACTGGAATTCCAGGATTTTTAAGTCTTCATAAGTCCCCCTTCCCTCTTCAATCGAGGCCAGAATCTTTTCAACCCATGGCAGTCCCTCCCGGCATGGCGTGCACCAGCCGCAGCTTTCAAGGGCGAAGAACCGGATCAGGTTATGGATCAGCTTAAGCGGACAGGTGCCATCGTCCAGGACAGTCATGGTTCCTGTTCCCAGCCTGCTGCCTGCTTTCTGAACCGTGGCGAAGTCCATATTCAGTTTCATGTGTTCCGCTGTCAAAAAATCTGTTGACCCGCCTCCTGGCAGCACAGCCCTGAAACCAAAGCCTTCGGACATGCCACCGGCATGCGTCATGATTATCTCCTGCAACGGAGTGCCCATAGGAAGTTCCCACAGGCCAGGGTTCCTGACCCTGCCGCTGACACCGTAAAGCTTGGTGCCCCCTTCACCGGTGAGGGAAAGAGACCTGAACCAGGAGGCACCACGGGCAACTATATGGGATATCCAGCTAAGCGTTTCGACATTGTTGATGACGGTTGGCTTTCCGAACAGGCCTACGGAGGTCGGGAATGGCGGCTTGGCCCTTGGAACTGCCCTTTTACCCTCCAGCGAGTTGATCAGGGCCGATTCTTCGCCGCAAATGTAACGGCCGGCGCTCATATGAAGGTAGATATCAAGTCTGAAGCCGGATCCAACGACGTCATCTCCCAGGTAGCCGGCTTCATAGGCTTCAGCAAGGGCCCTGCGTATTGATTTTTCAGCCCTTTTATAGGCCCAGCGCATGAAAATATATGCCTTTGAAGCACGTATGGCGTAGGCAGCGACTATCATGCCTGCAATAAGCTGGTGGGGGTTTCCTTCCAGCAGGTGGCGGTCCTTGAATGCCCCCGGTTCCATTTCATCGGCATTGGCGATGAGATAATGCTGTGTCTGTCCGCTTTCTTCCGACGGTATCAGGCTCCATTTGACCCCGGTCGGAAAACCTGCGCCTCCCCTGCCCAGCAGATTGGCCTCCCTGATAATGCTGATGACGGAAGAAGGGCTCATTTCCTTCAGCGCCTTGCGGACACCCACGTAGCCTCCTGCCTTTTCGTACTCCTTAAGCGAAGGCGGTGACTTTGCGATGTCAATGTGCTTTGTGAGTACCTGTTCCATCCGTGTCACCTGTATTTGTCAAGTACCGTCTCAATATCCCCGATAGTCAGCTGATCATAGGTATCGTCGTTTATCATCATGCAGGGAGAGCGGTCGCATCTGCCCAGGCAGCTGACAGGCAGCAGGGTGAAACGTCCGTCTCCCGTGGTTTCTCCGAACCTGACGGACAACCTGGAGCTGATATAACTGTAAAGTGATTCATATCCGGCAATCATGCATCCTGCACCGTCGCAAAGAAGGATCACGTTGCGGCCCACGGGCTTGCGGTATATGCGTGTGTAAAACGTCGCCACACCATCCACATCCTCTGCCGGCATGCCCAGTATGTCAGCGACGTCACGTATGCCTTCGTCAGACACCCAGCCCCGATGTGACTGCACCACCTTAAGTGCCTCCACGCAGGCAGCTTCAGGATGGGGGAACATGGCCGCTTCCTTCATAATTTCATGTCTTTCTTCTTCGCTAAGCATGGTTCACGTCGCTATAATTATCCCCTTGTATATCTTTCAGTCCCCCCTTTTTTCGTCATTCAGCGGTCCAGGTCAGCCAGCACAAAGTCCACTGCCCCCAGTATGGCCATCAGGTCAGCTATTGTATGTCCCCTGCTGATCAATGGCACCATCTGGATATGAGGAAATGACGGCGTCCGTATTCTGAGCCGGTAGGCTGATGAGCCACCGTCGCTGATGATATAGTAGGCCATGCTTCCTTTGGAGGCTTCAATGGGTACCATGGCCTCGCCGGCCGGAATGACGGGGCCCCACGAAACCGCCAGGAAATGATGGATTAGGGTTTCTATGTCTTTCATTGTCTTTTCTTTCAACGGGGGAACAGCCAGAGGGTGGTCCGACTTGTAATCCCCCGGCGGCATGCCGGCAATGCATTGCTGAACGATGCGGAGGCTTTGCCGCATTTCTTCCATGCGCACCAGCGACCGGTCATAACAGTCCCCGTTTTTCCCTGTCGGGATGTCAAAGTCAAACTGCTCGATGCCTGAATAGGGACGTTTCTTACGGTAGTCCCACTCAACACCGGTTGCCCTCAGTCCCGGACCCGTCACCCCCCACTCCACTGCCTCACTGGCTGTGTAGACACCGATGCCGGTTGTCCTCGCCCTGAATATCCTGTTGCGGATAACCACGTTTTCGAATTCCCTAAGCCTTTTGGGAAAGTTTTTGACAAAGTCCT
>JAXDCR010000122.1:0-3939 GCA_034677845.1 Bacteroidales bacterium
GCCGCGACGCGGTGCACGTCGACTGTGATACCCCTGTTGCGCCGGATGATCTCGACGCTCTCATTGATGTGCCCGATTCCCCGCTGGCTCAGTATGTCCAGCTTCTCAAAGCCTATCTCCCCGGCCACGTACATGTCGAACTGCGTTGTCGGCATTCCCTTTGGCGGAAGGTCCAGCGCGGTATAGCTTGTTACCGGCTCCTCCGAGATCAGTATACCGCCGGCATGTATGCCCCTGATGTTCGGAAAGTCCATCAGCCGGTTGCCGATTGCCTGCATCTGTTCGCTGATTGCGTCCCTGTGCTGCAGGATGGAAGGTTCGTCGACGATCCTGTCTATCTCTTCCTTTGGCAAACCGTATACCTTGCCCAGCTCGCGGAAGATGGAACGGTCCCTGAAGGTTGTAACGGTTCCCAGCAATGCGGTGTGCTTGTTTCCATAACGTTTGAAAATGTAGTCCTGCACTTCCTCGCGGTCCCTCCATGAGTAGTCAATATCAAAGTCAGGCGGGGAGGTACGCTTGGGGTTGATAAAGCGCTCAAAATACAGGTCCAGCTCAATGGGGTCAACGTCGGTTATGCGGAGGCAGTATGCCACGATGCTGTTGGCCCCGCTGCCCCTTCCCACATGGTAAAAGCCCCTGCCCATGGAATACCGGATGATGTCCCAAGTGATCAGGAAATAAGCCGAAAAGCCAAGGTTGTCAATGACTTCCAGCTCGTGCCTGACCCTTGTGAGGGCTTCCCTGTTGGACTTTCCGTAGCGGTACTCCATACCGTCCAGGGCGAGCTTTTCAAGCAGCATCCTGTCGTCGTACCGGCTGCCCGTGAAACTCCGCTTGTTCTTGACGGTGCTGAAGTCCATGTCAATGGAGCATGCATCCGTCAGCCTTTCAGTGTTCCTCAGGATCTGCGGGTAGTCGGAGTAGATGATCCGTATGAAGTCGGGAGGCAGGAAGACCTCCTTTGGTGAGGCAAGATCTTCCGGTTTCAGCTTGCTTAGCAGGGTATTGTTGTCGATGGCCCTCAGGTGGCGGTGCAGCTCATATTCCTTTTCACTGCCGAAGGTGACCGGCAGCAGGGCCACCAGCTGCTGCTGGTTGTACCGGAAACGGGAAGTGACCAGGCGGTTCACGTCCCCCGGTCTGACACCGATAAACTCGTTATCAGCGGGTTTCAGCGGTATGCCGGGATTAAAGGGATATATGACAGCCGCGTGCGAAAAGGCCGGTGCCCGGGGTGGGAGAGGAGTTTTTTCCAGGTTATGCCGGGTGAGGAATTCGTTGATCTCACGGAATCCCCTGTTGTCGAGGGCAAGGGCTATGAACAGCAGTCGGTTCTGCCCATCTCTGAATTCAATGCCCGTAATGGGCCTTACGCCCTGCAACCGGCATTCGGCAATGAAATCCATGGCTGCCATGCTGTTGTTGATATCTGTCATGGCCATCGTCTTTACCTCGTTCCTCACAGCTTCCGCCACCAGCTTTTCGACCGGCATGGTGCCGTACCGCAGGCTGAAATATGAATGGCAGTTGAGGTACATATTTTCAGGCACAAAAGGTTCCGGCATCGCGGGGGAGGGACTTGCAGCCCGCCATGACGTATTCAGGGTTTTCGGTGATCAGGTAATTCCGGTAATGGAAATGCTTCATCAGGGCACAGGCCCACCGTCCCAGCTCCTCCGCCGAGGCGTACCCCAGCTGTCCCTTCACCTCTGCCTCAAACCAGCCATCGTGTCCCAGAAAGAACAATCGCTTCTTCATATGGTTTTTGTTTTTCAATCATGTCTGTGAAACGGTTTTGCTCAGATAAAAACGCCTTATCCCGTCCGGTCAGCTGCCTGCGTGCAAGTGTATGCCTGCATTCACCGCCCTGACCACTGCATGCTTGCCATACCGCAACCTCATGCTGTCAACTGCCTGGTAAAGCCTGACCATTTCAGGTGTGTCTTCAAACAGGTTGAGCTGTGGGGTGCCATGCACCAGGTGGCTGAATTTGACCCCCACCAGCCTGATCAGCATACGCCTGCGGTAAAGTCTGTTGAACAATGACCTGGTCACCTCCGCCAGTTTATGGTCAAATGCCGTATAGGGTATCCTTTGCTGCAGCGTGTGCGTGTCAAAATTCGAATAACGGATCTTCACCGTCACGCACGAGGTCAGCTTTTCCTGCCTGCGCAGGTCGTAGGCAATGCGCTCCACCATGGCCGCCAGCGTGTTGTTCAGCAGCACCATGTCGGTGGTGTCTGTGTCAAAGGTCCGCTCGCTGCTGACTGACTTCTGTTCACAGTAAGGTACCACCGGCGTATTGTCAATTCCGTTGGCCTTTTTCCAGATCATGATGCCGTTCCTGCCGAGCACCTTTTCCATCATCTCAACCGGTATCAGGCTCAGGGTGCCGATGGTTGCAACGCCCATCGAGCGGAGCAGGTGAAAAGTCTTTTCTCCCAGCATGGGTATTTTATTGATGGGCAGGGGATTGAGAAAGCCCCTGACCATGCCGTCGGGCACTTCCTTTTCTCCGTTTGGCTTGGCTTCACCCGTTGCTATTTTGGACACGGTCTTGTTGACTGACAGTCCCGATGAAACCGGCAGGCCTGTCTGTTTTATGATCTCCCTGCGCAGTTCCTGTGTCCACTTCCGGCAGCCGAAAAAGCGGTCCATCCCCGTTATATCTATGTAATGCTCGTCGATGGATGCTTTCTCATAAAGCGGGGCGCGCGATGCGATCACTTCCGTGACCATGTTTGAGTACCGGCTGTACAGGTCCATGTCACCCCTCACAATAATGGCATCGGCACAAAGCTGGCGTGCCATTCTGATGGGCATGGCCGAATGGATTCCGTACTTGCGGGCCTCATAGCTGCAGCTGGCCACAACGCCCCGGTCTGAAAGGCTGCCGATGATGACGGGCTTGCCATTCAGTCTGCTGTTGATCAGCCGTTCAACCGACACGAAAAAGCTGTCGAGGTCAAAATGGACGATTTTTCTGTTACCGGAACTTTCAGTCTGCATATCTGAACATAAAAATGATTATAAAATAATCAAATTATATGATCATAATATAATCATTTTTTTTATCTTTACAAAGAATAATTGCATCGACGGATAATAATGACTTAAATGGCATGCAGCACAATTTACCATAATTAAAACCCGGACAAATGAATTTTGCATCCAACATCAAATTGCTCCGCAAGCGGAAAGGGCGCACCCAGGATGACGTGGCCTTTGCCCTGAACATGAAGCGGTCCACGCTCAGCGGCTATGAAAATGAGGTCAGCCAGCCCACCGTTCAGGCCCTTATCTCATTTTCACGGTATTTCGGGATTGCTATAGACACCCTTCTTAAGGTTGATCTCTGCAGTCTGACAGAAAGCCAGCTCTCACAGCTTGAACGGGGTGGGGACGTCTATCTCAAGGGCAGCAACCTCCGGATACTGGCCACTACGGTCAACAGCCGAAACGAGGAGAACATTGAGCTGGTGTCCGAAAAGGCCAAGGCCGGATATGCCACGGGCTTTGCAGACCCGGAATACATAAGGGAATTGCCTGTATTCCAGCTGCCGTTCCTGTCACGGCAAAAGAAGTACAGGACTTTTCAGCTGAAGGGTGATTCCATGCTTCCCATTCCGGACGGATCTTATGTCACCGGTGAGTTTGTACAGGACATCAGCACGGTTGTCAGCGGCCATGGCTACGTGGTTTTCACGGCCGATGAAGGAATAGTCTTTAAAATAGTCGAGAACCTGCTTGAGAAGGAAGGCATTTTCAGGCTGTATTCATTGAATCCACTTTACGAACCTTTTGACATCCACGTAAGCGAGATAAGGGAAATATGGAAGTTTGTCAATTATATAAGTTCTGAAATACCCGATCCTGTAATTTCCCCTGATGAGCTGATCCGGACGGTGACGGGACTTAAAAAAGGGATCAGCCTGC
>JAXDCR010000123.1:0-4792 GCA_034677845.1 Bacteroidales bacterium
TGCCTCCCATTACATGTTAGACACCATTGTACAGGTGCGTTTTCTCAATGACAATCACATATTTTTTGTTCTCAACCACACAGACTGTGGCATGGTCCCGGCGCGGATCCGCGCAGACGGAACACAAGTCGTCATCGCAAAGGCTCATACATTCTCGGCAGTACCTTGCCTGCCTGCTAAGCCTTAGCAGAACCTGGCCGAAAACGTCAACTGTCTGCCGGTCCTGTTTCAGCAGATGAAGCACAAGCCGCAAGGCGGTCTTCTGACCTATGCCCGGCAGCCTGGCAAATTCGTTGACAGCTTCCTCAAGCAGTTTAGACGGATAACGCAGGTACATAGGCATAAGTGTTATTTGTGAAAGGTTTTCCTGAATGCAGGTAAAATTAGCTGATTATTTGCCAATATGTTGCCCGAATCAATGTTTTTAGTATCCTTGTACAGGCAAAGTTCACCGTAAAAACAACATAAGACCCAGCTATGCAGCCTATCTTCCTGCTTCTCATCGTTGTCTTGTATTTCAGCCTGCTCATTGTGATCTCAGTCATCACAAGCAGGAACGCAGACAATGCCGCCTTCTTCATTGCCAACCGGAAGTCACCCTGGTTCCTGGTTGCTTTCGGCATGATCGGCGCTTCCATTTCAGGGGTGACCTTCATTTCAATACCCGGAGAGGTTGGGTCAACGGCATTTTCCTATATGCAGCTGGTCTTTGGTTATTTCGCCGGCTACATGGTGATCGCCAACCTCCTGCTGCCTCTTTACTACCGGCTGAACCTTACATCCATATATGTTTACCTGCATCAGCGGCTGGGATGGCGCAGCTACAAGACCGGGGCTTTTTATTTTCTGCTGTCCAGGATCATTGGATCTTCCTTTAGGCTGTATCTCGTGGCCATGGTTGTGGACGGCTTCATCCTTTCCCCGTATGGCGTACCCTTCTGGCTGTCGTTACTGATAACCATTGCTCTGATTTATATGTATTCTTTCAGGGGAGGCATCAAAACCATTGTGTACACTGACACCCTCCAGACCGTTTTCCTGATCCTCGGCGTTTTGCTTTCAATCATACTTATCAGCAGGGAGCTTAACCTTGACCTGGGGGGACTGGCAGAAAGCATACGTGACAGCAGCTATTCAAAGGTGTTTGTGTGGGACTGGAAACCAGGGAACAACTTCTTCAAGCATTTTCTCAGCGGCATGTTCATTTGCATAGTCATGACGGGACTTGACCAGGACATGATGCAAAAAAACCTGACCTGCAGGAATGTCAGGGATGCCAAAAAAAATATGTACTGGATGAGCACCATGCTTGTCCTGGTCAATGTTTTCTTTCTTTCCCTGGGAGCCCTGCTATACATATACGCAAACTCAAAAGGCATTATCAGGGAAAATTTCACTGACCCGGCACTTGCCTCCTCCTGTCCCATCTCCCTGCTCGACCCCCGGCAGAACACCTTCATCTGCAAACCCACTGATGAGCTTTTCCCTTTCCTGGTGTTCAATTACCTCCCCCCGGCAGTGTCTCTCATCTTTATCCTCGGTCTGATCGCTGCAGCCTATTCCAGCGCTGATTCGGCATTGACGGCGCTGACAACTTCATTCTGCATTGACTTCCTCGGCTTCAGGGAGGACAACAGGCGCATGGGGACAAGAAAACTGGTGCACGTGGGCTTTGCACTGGTCATCTTTCTGACGATCATGATTTTCAGGATTGTGAACAACCAGAGTGTCATCAATGCCACTTTCACCATGGCCGGATATACCTATGGTCCCCTGCTGGGGATGTTTGCCTACGGCATATTTACAAAACACAGGGTAAGGGACCGGATGGTGCCTTATATATCCGTCGCGGCGCCCATCCTGTGTTATTTTCTGGATGCCAGCTCGGAAAAGCTCTTCGGGGGTTATTCATTCGGATTTGAGCTTCTCGTCATAAACGGACTGCTGGTATTTGCAGGTCTGTACCTGAGCAGGCCCAGAAGTCCCCGGTTATATCAGGCAATGTGAAAAAGGCATGCCTAACGGTCCGGCCTCCTGCCTGATTGGTATGCACCCCTGCTGTATGCTTTTGAAAATCAGCCCTTAAGGCCGCTTCTCACAAGCAGGGCTTCCGTGGACGGTTCCTTGCCCCTGAACCGCTTGTAAAGCTCCATGGGCATCTCGGTGCTTCCCCGCGACAGAATGTTTTGCCTGAAAGACTGTGCCGTTGCCCTGTCAAAAATGCCGTTTTCAAGGAAGAGCGAAAAGGCGTCGGCGTCCAGCACCTCTGCCCACTTGTAACCGTAATAGCCTGCCGCATACCCTCCGCTGAAAATATGGGAAAAGCCGGTGCTGAAACTGCATCCCGGAACCGCCGGAAGTATCTCGGCAGGGGCCATGGCAGCCAGTTCAAAATCCCCGACGCTTTGCGACAGGCTGTCCCTCATAGTATGCCAGGCCATGTCGTCCAGCCCGAAACTTATCTGCCGCATGAAAGCATAACCGTTGAGGAAATTCCGGCTTGCCAGTATGTTGTCAAGCAGGTCATCCGGCATTTTTTCCCCGGTTTCATAATGAACGGCCACTCTGCTGAGCCATTCTTTCTGTTCGGCCCAGTTTTCCATTATCTGCGACGGAAGCTCCACAAAATCACGATAAACGTTTGTACCAGAAAGGCTTATATAGGCACACTCGCTGAAGATGCTATGCAGGGCATGTCCGAACTCATGCAGGAAGGTGCGCACCTCATCGTAGGTCAGCAAGGAGGGTTTAGTTTCCGTTGGTTTGGTGAAATTGAACACCAGTGAAACATGAGGCCGCACATCGTTGCCATCCATTTTATACTGTTCCAGGTAATTTGTCATCCATGCACCGCCCTGCTTGCTCTCACGCGGAAAGTAGTCGACATACAGCAAAGCCAGGTACCTGCCATCCCCGTCGTGAACCCGGTATGCCTTTACATCCTTGTGATAAACCGGTATGGTGGCATCTGCCTGAAAGGTTATTCCATACAGGCTGTCGGCCAGCGCCATCACCCCCTCCTCCACCTTTTCAAGCCTGAAATAAGGTTTGATCATCTCATCTGTGAATGAGAATTTTTCATTCTTGAGTTTCTCGGAGTAATATGACCAGTCCCACCGCTGAAGGTCGAAATCAGCCCCCAGTCTGCGGGCAAATGCCTGCACTTCTTTATACTCCCTTTGGGCCGCAGGTTTTGACTCTCCCAGCAGTTCTTCCAGGAATGAATTCACCCCTTCCGGGGTGCGGGCCATTCTTTCCTCCAGCACGTAGGCGGCATAGTTGTCATAGCCAAGCAGCCTGGCCATCCTGAGCCTCAGGTTAACTATATCTCTGATCACCTGCTGGTTGTCTTTTTCGTTTCCGGTGAAGCAACGTGAATTGTAGGCTTTATAAAGCTCCTCACGCAGGTTACGGTTGTCAGCAAATTTCATAAAAGCCTGGTAGCTAGGTGCCTTCAGGGTAAATACCCATCCGGAAAGTTCCCTTGATCTGGCTTCCATGGCTGCCGCTTCCCTCACATACTCCGGCAGTCCCTCCAGGTCCTTCTCATCCGTTATATGCAGCTGGTAGGCGTTGGTTTCATCAAGGAGGTTCTCATCGAATTTCAGCGTCAGCCTTGAAAGCTGCTCCGTGATCTTCCGGTACTCCTCCTTGCCGGAGGCATCCAGGTTTGCCCCGTTGCGGACGAAACTCCTATAGGTATCCGTCAGCAGCTTTTCCTGCTCCTGTCCGAGACCGAGCCGCTCTCTTTGTTCATACAATTGCTTCACCCGGGTGAACAGCTTTTCATCAAGCGTGATGTCGTTGTAATACGACGCCAGCATCGGAGCCACCTCCTGGGCGATTGCCTGCATCGCCTTGCTTGTTTCCGCGGAGTTTAAATTGAAAAAGACCTGCTCAAGCCTCCTCAGCCTGTAATTGTGCCGCTCAAGGGCTTCCACCGTGTTTTCAAATGTCGGCGCTTCCCTTGAGCCCGATATCTTTTCAAGTTCCTGCCTGGCCTCACGGATGGCAGCTTCAAAAGCAGGCCTGTAATGCGAGGTGTCAATCCTGTCAAAAGGAACAGCCTTTAATTCAGTGTTGAATTCTACCATAAGCGGGTTATTTGTATTGTCTATGTTTCTGCATGAAATCAGGAAAATCGCTGACATCATCATGACGGTATAAGCTTTTGCTTGCATGGCAATCAGTTTGAGGAGCAATAATAAGAACAACCTGCGTAATAATCAAGGAAAAGGCGACTGCGCCGGAATGATTTTTATCATGGGCGGGATCGGACTGTAAACCTTACATGTCGTTTTAATTGATTCAGCCGAATATGCCTATATTTGCACAAGTTTTTTATGGGAAAGACGATTGTAATGGGGCACGGCAGCGGGGGACTGATGACAGGCGAGCTCATCAGGAACCTGTTCTGCAGGCATTTCAGCAATGCATACCTGGAAGCTCTTACTGATTCCGCAGTGGTTTCGGTTAAAGGACAGCACCTGGCCATAACAACCGATTCATACGTGGTGGATCCCATTTTTTTCCCCGGAGGCGACATCGGCAAGCTGGCCGTGTGCGGCACGGTAAATGACCTGACCATGTCCGGTGCCCGTCCGCTGTTCCTCAGTGCGGGGTTCATCCTCGAGGAAGGGTTCCCGCTGTCAGACCTCGAGACAATAACAAAATCCATGGGCAATGCCGCCCGCGAAGCCGGGGTCACCATCGTCACAGGCGACACCAAAGTGGTCAGAAAAGGACAGTGCGACAGGATATTCATCAACACCGCGGGAGTGGGAATGGTGGA
>JAXDCR010000124.1:0-3018 GCA_034677845.1 Bacteroidales bacterium
GTTCAGGGTCTCGTGCTGTGAATGTATGTCGATCAGATTGCGGGCAAACTCTGTCATTTTTTCAAGCGTGACAGGGATGTCGTTAATGAAAGCCCGGGATTTCCCGGAAGGGGAAATTTCCCTTCGAAGAATGGTGACCTGCTCGTAATCAATATTGTTTTCTTCAAAAAAACGGATATATTGACCGTGTCCGAGGTCAAAGCTCCCTTCAACAATACACTTTCGGTTCCGGTCAAAGAGCACGGATGCGTCGGATCGTTTCCCCAGGATAAGGGCCAAAGCCCCCAGCAGAATGGATTTACCGGCACCTGTTTCACCGGTGATGATCGTCAATCCCTTGTTAAACTGTATTTCAAGTCTGGAGATGAGTGCATAGTTCTCAACAAGAAGTTTGCAAAGCATTGCACAGATAACTTGTTACAGCATTAAAATTACAATAATTGAACAGAAAAAACTGAATGCTGAACCAATTAATATCAGAAGCTTATCAACAACGCAGGACTTTGCGGTGAAGCATCATTCAGCCGGGAGTATGCTCCTGTATTTATCGGCCCTTGTGGGGTCAATCTTGATCAGTATGGCGGTGACCCTCCTTTTCTCCTCATCAGGGGATTGCCCGAAAAGGTTGGTAAACTCATCCGATTTTGCATCCAGCACAATCTGCAGGAAGTACATGAACGGATCCGGCCTGTCTGTGTATACATTCTGAAGCAGGGCAAGGCTTTCTGCTGCCGCTGATCTTCCAATGGTCAGTTTGTCATAAAGCTGGTCAAGACCCATGCGGTGATAGGTGTACAGGAATTCACGTATGGATGAATAGTCCTCTCGCAATATGTTGTTTATCAGCCAGTACCTGTTCCTTCTTGCGGTGCTTTCGCCGGCTCTCCATCCCCTCTCGGCAGCATTCTGGGCATTGTTCACAATTTTTTCAGCTTTCAGGTAAAATTCCGTGCCTGAGCGCATGCCATAAGTATCAAAATCCAAACCCAGTATGATATAAACATAATAAGCCAGTATGGAGGTGAGATTGGAAAGATGAGCAGTTTCGCTGAATTCAAGGGGCTCAAACTCAGTGTACCGGAAGTCGAGATCGTTATCGATAAAATTGAGAAGCACGGAATTGTAGGAAGAGTTATATACAGGCCTTCTTACCTGTATCTGAAGGGTGCCTTTGAACTGGTCATTTCCGACCATATCCTGTATGTTAAACAGCATACTGCATTCGATCCGTTCGCCGGAGGAAAACTGGTAGTTGGTCCATGCCCTTGCGTTGATGAACTCATTTATGGCTGACTGCAGGGTTGTGAACACCTGTTTGTTTGTTCCCTGTATCTGCTGTGTCGAAATCTGGATACTGCACCTCAGTTCCTGGGATAAGCCATTCAGGAAGGCAGGGATCAGACAGCCGGAGAAAATCAGTTTTTTTATCATAGGATATGCTCTGCCAGGTATGTAAGGATGTCCCGGGCCACTTCACTTTTTGATTTTAACTCAAAAGGGGTAATTTTATTTTGTCTGTCGATGATGGTTATTTTGTTTGTTTCGGTCGAAAAACCTGCCCCCGGCTCGTTCAGGGCATTGAGAACAATGAAATCCAGGTTCTTATTGACCATTTTTTGTCTGGCTTTTATAAGGTCTTGGCTGGTTTCAAGTGCAAATCCGATAAGAAACTGATGACTTTTTTTAATCTTTCCCAGTTGTGCGGCAATATCAGGTGTTGGTTCCAGTTCAATAACAAGCTTTTCTGCTGAACTGCGGATCTTGCCTTTTGCGGGTGCCGCCGGTCTGTAGTCTGCCACCGCAGCGGCCATGACAGCCCCGTCGGCTGCGGCAAACAGCATGGTGCACTGATCGTGCATCTCCTGGGCGGATTGCACCCGGATCATCCGGACAGAATGATGCAACGGCAATTCAGGTACAGGTCCGCACACAAGTACAACCTTTGCACCCAGTGATGCCAGCTCATTGGCAAGAGCATAGCCCATCTTTCCGGATGACCGGTTTCCGATGAACCTCACCTCATCGATTGACTCATAGGTCGGTCCGGCGGAAACCAGTACCAGTTTCCCGTTCAGTTTTTTAAGATGGTTTTTTTTTTAATGCCTGAAAAGAAATCGCTGAGGGCGTTGATGATGGCCTCAGGTTCCGCCATACGGCCTTTGCCCGTCAGTCCGCTTGCCAGCTCGCCGGTCGAAGGTTCGAGCACTATATTACCGAATGAAGCAAGAATGTCAAGGTTTTTTCTCGTGGCCGGATGTTCAAACATGTTCGTATCCATTGCCGGAACCACGAAAACAGGGCATTTGGAGGACAGATAAGTGGCAAGAAGCAGGTTGTCTGCCATTCCGCAGGCCATCTTTGACAAGGTATTGGCAGAAGCGGGTGCAATGACGAACGCATCGGCCCAAAGGCCAAGGTCAACGTGACTGTTCCAGCTTCCGTCCGTGGTATTAAAGAAATCAGACAGAACCGGGTTTTTGGACAGGGTAGACAGCGTCAGGGGAGTTATGAACTCCTTTGCGTGCTGGGTCATAATCACCTTTACCTTGACCCCTTCCCTGACCAGGAGCCTGATCAGGGAAGCTGTCTTGAAGGCGGCAATACTACCGGTGACCCCGATCAATATATTTTTGCCGTTCAGCATGCCATTTCATTTCACTCATTCAGCCTTACGGACATAGATCTGGTCGCGTTCGAATTCATCAAGGGCAATGAGGGTGTGCTTGGGCAGTCGTTCGTAAAACTTGGATATTTCGATCTGTTCCCTGTTTTCAAAAACTTCTTCAAGGTTATCCGTGTAATTGGCAAATTCCTCAAGTTTGCGATTCAGTTCTTCCTTGATCTCAATGGCGATCTGGTTTGCCCTTTTGGCGCATATCATCACGCTTTCATAAATATTTCCTGTCTTGGCTTCGAGCTGGTCAAGATCTCTTGTCACGGTTGTGATTGGGGCCCTCGATTTTTTATAATCCGTACTTTGTTCCATCATTTATTTTGTATTAACATATCACTCTGGCC
>JAXDCR010000125.1:0-2651 GCA_034677845.1 Bacteroidales bacterium
TCATTGAAAGTAATTGGTTCAATCCGAAGTGTTTTCTGCATAAACGGAATCTGCATGCTGAGTATATGTACGCCTTGAGCTATTAAAACCCCGAATACAAGAATATAATTTCGTTTTATTGGCACCCTGAAAGCGGAAACCCTTTCAGAACGACTGTTAAAGGCATGGAAATTCTGCATAAACACCATCAGTAACAAGATGAGATCGCGTGCATGATATTCGTCCATCCGGGTATACCTGTTTAAATAAAACCAGAGTCCAAAAACGATCAATCCCATCGTTGCTCCCGCCACAATGGTCTGACTGATCATAAGGGGGTTGAATATTTTCTCGGAAGGCTTGCGCGGAGGCCTTAGCATCGCTCCGGGTTCACCTCCTTCAAAAGCAAGGGCAACGTCCTGTATGCCATTGGTGACTAAATTCAGCCACAACAGTTGCACGGCAAGCAGAGGAATTGGCAGGCCGGCAAAAATGGATGCCATGAAGAGAATAATTTCAGCTGCACCGGTTGAAATCAACAAGTAAGTTACTTTGCGCACATTGTCATAAGCAAAACGTCCCTCTTCGATTCCCGCCACAATTGAAGAAAAATTGTCATCAACCACAATCATGTTGCCAACCTCTTTTGCCACATCAGTGCCGGAGCCCATGGCCACACCAATATTGGCCCGTTTAAGTGCAGGAGCATCGTTTACCCCGTCGCCGGTGACAGCTACAAACTCACCATCACGGATTAAAACATCCACAATTTCCAGTTTCTGCGCAGGGGTGACTCTGGCAAAAACGGTGGTTGATGCCACCAGTTTCTCAAAAGCAGGGCTGTCATGTGTGCCTGATTCAGCCAGCATCTGTCCGGTCACCACCGGGGTGCTTTCACCAGCTATTCCCAGTTCACGTGCTATTGTACCGGCGGTCTCGGGATGGTCTCCCGTTATCATGATTACCTTTATACCGGCTCTCCGGCATTGTTCAACCGATATTTTAGCCTCCGGCCTTAATGGGTCAATAAATCCCACAAGTCCGTAAAATGTAAGTGCAGGTATATCTTCATCTTCATAAATTTCTTTCTTCCGATAATCCCTGTATTCGCCGCTGGCGAATGCCAATACACGGTATCCTCCTTTTGCCAGACGTTCGGCATCGGTCAGTATTTTTTCCCTGTCAATCGGTTCAATCCTGCCATTGACCGACATAGACGTGCAAAATTCAAGAATGATCTCGACGGCACCCTTCAAACCAATATGGTATGTATTGTTTTCCTGAGTAATTGATGCAGAAAATTTACGTTCCGACTCATAAGGTATTTTCCCTATGGGTTTTTCCTCAGTCTGCAATGAAACGGGATCAATTCCCAGTTTATAACACATACCAAGCAATGCAACATCCATGGCATCACCGTGATACGACCATTTTTCATTCTCTTTTGTCAATGAGCCCTCGTTGGCAAAAACGGCCACACGTGCAATTTTTGAAATCTCTTCGTTTTCCGAAGATGTAATCGCATTGCCGACAGAACCGACAATTGTTCCTTCTCCGTTATATCCTTGTCCGCCAATTGAATATTGGCTTCCATCAGGTAATAAAATAACTTTTGCCGTTTGTTCATTAACGGTCAGTGTGCCGGTCTTGTCGCTGGCAATTACGGTGCAACTGCCCAGGCTTTCAACCGATGTAAGTTTGCGGACAATGACATTGCGCCTGGCCATTCGCTTGGTGGCGATGGACAAAGCCACTGTCAAGGCCACAGGCAAACCTTCCGGAATGGAAGAAACTGCCAATGCGACGACAAGGAAGAAGATGGCAGTCAGATCCATACCCTGCATCCGGAGCACAACAGCCAAAAAAGCACTGATAACAACAATAAAAATGCTGATCTGCATGATGAATTTCTCCATGCGCTGTACCAAAGGTGGCTTGGCAGAAGCGGACTCTGTCACGTCCTGTGAGATTTTTCCAACCTGGGTGTCAATACCTGTACAAACAACCGCCCCGATGCCACGTCCCTTCATTACGGTAGCACCGGCAAAAGCCATATTGGTTCTCTCGGCAACGCCAAGGTTTTCCTGCAACACGGCAATCTGTTTTTTTGCGGCAACTGATTCCCCCGTAAGAAAACTCTCGTCAATTTCCAATCCCGATACTTCAAGCAACCGCATGTCGGCAGGCACTTTCATGCCCGATTCCAAAAGCACAATGTCACCTGGAACAAGTTCTTCAGAAGAAATTTCCGTTTCTCGGCCATCTCTTCTTACCCTTGCTTTAATCTTTATTAATTTCTGCAAGCTGCTGGCACTTCTCTCTGCATTGAATTCCTGATAAGTGCCCAAAGCACTGTTGATGAAAATAACCAGAAGGATGAATATGGCATCTTTGCCTTCGCCAATAGCCAATGAGGCAATAGCAGCAGCAATCAGGATAAAGATCAACGGGTTCAACAACTGACGCAGGATTATCTGCATCAGGGTAACTTTTTTACCTTCCGGCAACTTGTTTTCGCCATAGAAATTCAGCCTTTTCTTAACCTCTTCCCGGGTCAACCCTTTCTCAGACGTCTTTAATTCGCTGAAGATTTCTTCTGTATGCAACGCCTGCCAATGTTCTTTGGCAATTGTATCCTGATGCTTCATGTCAGACTTTTTTTATGTGATAGC
>JAXDCR010000126.1:0-5441 GCA_034677845.1 Bacteroidales bacterium
GCACAACTAATTTAGGAAGAATCCTTTTTATTATATATCTGTATATCAAATAGTTATTAACATTAATGAAATTAAATTGTTGATAACTAGGCTATTAAATTAAATCTCTTATGTCGAACTCACGTTATTTTAAATATACAAAATTTAATTATGTTTCAGATGAAAAACTTTATCTGAAAAGGATTTGTGACTTTTTCCGTCTCCCGTCCGGATGAATGATGCAGTATATTGTGGGCATTACTGGATTCGAACCAGTGACCCCTACCCTGTCAAGGTAATGCTCTAAACCAACTGAGCTAAATGCCCGAAAATAAAAATGCTGAAAACACACGCGTGATCCGTTTTCCTGAGTCAGCCTCATCACCGCCGAATCAGATCAGCCGTCAAAAATAACATAAAAAAATCAAAATCAATCGCACTTTCGGTTAACATTCCACGTATAAAGAAACAGGACGTTCTCCGTAAATGATAAAAAATTGCCTGACATCGCGCGACTGCATGTCAGCATGACAGGTAACAAACCTTCATAATATAACACGATGAAGAGAATCACTTGTATGATGGCCGGAGGAGTCGTAATGATGATGACCCTCTCAGGCTCTGCGTGGGTTAACCTTACCCTTGTAAGGCCATCTGAAATCAGGCTGCCTGAACATATCCGGACTATAGCCCTCATTGACCGGACTCTTCAGGATGACACACCGCAGAACATTATTGAACAGACGCTGACGGGTGAGTACTTCAGGCAGGATGAACAGGCAGTGTTTCAGGCGGCTGAAGGTTTTATCGAAGCCTGCGCGGGTCTGGAAAAGTATCTGACGGTCCGAACCTCGGAAAGGTATCTTTCGGACGGCAATGCATCATCTTTCCCTTCTGCAATGGAGTGGACCGGGATAAGTGAGATCTGCGAAAGGCACCAGGCCGATGCAGTATTGTCGGTGGAAATATTTGACACGGATTTCATTATGACAAATATGCCGGTAAAACTGGAAGATGCAGGGGCAAATGAAACGGGACTGCCAAAGCTGCAGTACAATGCTTCCGGCATTGCGGTCATTGATTTCGGGGTCAGGCTGTATGATCCGTCGACAAAAACTATTCTCGATGAATACCGAACCACCTGCCGGATGAATTTTCAGTCCCGCGGCACCTCACTTCAGGCCGCCATAAACCAGATGATCGATAAAACCAGTGCCATCAACCAGGCAAGCTATGATGCCGGATACAGGTATGCACAACGAATCACTCCCACTTATTTTGTGGCAACAAGGTATTTTTACGACAGGCCAAAAAGAGTTCTGGGCACGGGAGTCAGAAAATCTGAAGTGGCGGACTGGCAGGGGGCAATGAATTCATGGATGAAGGTGATCGACACCGGAAGCGAAAGGCAGGCAGGACGGGCTGCCTATAACATAGCTGTGGCCTATGAAGTTCTAGGTGACCTTGAAAAGGCACGGGAATGGGCCTCGCGTTCGTATACCGATTACAGGGATAAAAGAGCGGATGATTATTATAAACTGTTGAGCGACAGGATTGATCAGGAATTTATCGCAGATACACAACTTTCAGCCTCGCCCTGACAGCACTGCCTGTTACCGGAAACAGACGGAAGTTAACCGGCCAGCGCCTTATTTATTTTTTTCCGGCAGCCGCCCTTTCTGCTTCAAGGAATTTTTCCGAAAGCAAGGCAATCATTTTGCTGAAGGTTGACATAGCCTGCTGGGTTTCCGTGCTGACAGGCTCTTTTTTAAGCCTGAGCAGCAGAAGACCGTACAGGGCATTCATGCATGCTTCCACTTCACTGATATGCGGGTTGTTCAACCTGCTTTTGAAATCAACGATGTTCTCTGAGGCATTGAAATACAGCTGATGGTATTTTTGTTCATGGCTGTCTTTTAACAGCTTCAGGTGACATTGGTTTAATTCATCCATAAGTGTCTTAAGAAAGCTGAGATGGCCTTGCTGTCTGATGCCTTCCTCGTGCATCATCAGGATCAGGTTGGCGTACCAGTCCCTGATCTCATTCTTGACCCTTTTTGACTGCTGGTATTGTGAAATAAGGTTCTTTTCGATGAGGTCGATATTGAAACTGTGCGCACGGATCAGGTCCTCCACCTGCCACATGTACAGTATGTATTCCGCTATATTTGTCTTCCGTTTGGATTCTGCAACGATCATGGGCTAAAAATCCTGCCTTTACTGTGTCTGGTTGAAAATTTCATCCATTTTCCTTCTTTCCCTTTTTGTAGGCCGCCCGCTGCCACGGTCACGCACCAAAAAAGATCCTCTGTTGATTTTCAGCTTGTCCAGTTCCTCAAGTGATGTCAGGTCTTCCATATATTCATTGACAAGCTTGGCAGGCAATCTGTTGCAGGTGAGCGATCTGACACGCAGGGTGTGCACAACTGGCAATTTCCTGACCACAACGGTATCGCCTGCTTTTACATCATGAGAAGCCTTGGCCTCCAAACCGTTTACAAAGACCCTGCCCTTTCTGCAGGCTTCTGTAGCCAGGCTGCGTGTTTTGAAGATCCTGACAGCCCACAGCCATTTATCCACCCTTGCATTATTGCGATCCTGCATCTCTGCGCGTGCCTGATTTGACAAAGGTAAAGATATATATTGACGCGGGCCAGCTTTCAGCTAAAAAAAAGAGGCTGTCTCGCTTTGAGACAGCCTCTTCAGCACTAAACAAAACTACTAACTAACCAACTTGGGCAAAACCTTATATTTTTTCTGATCCTTCCGATTCAAATTTACATGCTTGCTACCATTTATTACGTATTCATTTTTTAATTGTTTGATGATTTCTGTCAAACACGGCAAAGCTTTGACAAACGTGTGATATTCTTCCGTGAGTGGTAAGCCCACTGAAAGGTGAAGGTTTGAATGATTCAGAGATTCAATTTAACACTGGCGAGAGAGGCAATAAGGGAGAGATCTTTTTCAACGGCTGAACCCACAACAACCCCGTCAGCCCCGGCCCGGTACAGTCCAAGGATGTCTCCGGGCTTGCAAATGCCGCCACCGGCAATGACCGGAACCGAAATGTTCCTTTTGATACAGGCCACTGCTCTTTTATCGACGGGTTTGTCCGCACCGCTGCCGGCTTCAATATAAATCAGTTTCAGGCCCAGCTGTTCTCCCGCCAGGGCTGTGGCAATGAGAATATCAGTCTTAGATGGTGGAATTGCCCTTGTGTTGCTCATATATTCGACTGATGACCGGGAATTTCCGCCAACCAGCATGTACCCGGTCGGAATGATCTCCAATCCTGATTTTTTTAAAAACGGCGCTGCCACAACATGGTTACCGATAAGATATTCCGGGTTGCGTCCGGAGATCAGGGAACACAACAGCACTCCATCGGCATGGCTGCTGAGTTGCGTCAGGTTGCCCGGAAAAAGGAGAAGGGGACAGGCGGAAACAGATTTTATGGCAAGGATCATTTCATCAAGCGGCCAGGAAGTCAGGCTTCCCCCGATCAGAATAACATCAGTGCCGGCATCGGATGCAGCTTTGGCTGTTCTTCTGGCTGAGCTCAGGGTGTGAAACTCAGGATCAATCAACAGGCAGAAAAGTTTCCTGCCACTTTGAAACAGCTGGCTATAAATCGTGGGGGGCTTCATTGGCTATATCCAACCGGGGATGGCATCATTTGTAACAGTACACAATTATGTAATTTCCCAGGCTGAAGTAATGGAGCCTGAACAGCTCATGCCGCATGCTGTTCTGAACCCAGCCGTTGATCTCTCCTTCTTCCTGCGGCTGAAATGGCTCAATCGTCAGATGGTCTCTGAAATTGATGTCCTCCTTGTCGCATATCTTGTACAAAGCTTCTTTCGCGCACCAGTGAATGTAAAGGTGATATTTCTGCCATTCCTCCGCGTCGGTTATGTATTCATTCTCATTTATGAATTTATGCGCCAGACTGGTGATGCGGTTTGACATGTATTCAAGGTCGATGCCAACGTGTTTCCTGCGACTTAAGAGGATGGAGGTGAGGTCTCTTGAGTGTGAAATGCTTATATGATAAGAGTTGCCTTTAATAAATGGTTTACGGCTGCCGTTGTAAACTATCTTGAGTGATTTATGGGTCATCTCATGCAAAAGCACTCTTACACTCAGCCATTCCTGTTTCCGGGGAAGATGGCTGAAACGCTCCAGGGTGTCATATTCCTGAGGAGACAGGTGAATACGGGAGATCAGGTCATCCAGTGATTCGGTTATCTTCCAAATACCAAGCTGGCACTTGTTTTCATCTATGGACTGGTTAACTATCAATGCCATGATGATGCTGCTTTTTATTGCCAGGTAAATGTGCTGATCATATGCTCAATATCCTCAAAAAAGAAATCAATTACAGGTGCAAGTGAATCCCTGTTTGGGTTTACCCTGAAATATAAGGCGCCGCTCAGGAAATTACGGGTGCTGTCGGTAATGAAGAAACTGACAGAGGATGCCGCATTGCCCTTTATGTCGTATACCATCCCGTAAACATCTTTTTCGGGATAATAAAAAGGAGTCTCGATAATATCATCAGCCCTGATGGTGTGTTTGTATACGAGGGTGTGCAAATCTTCCAGGTAAGTACCCAGGTTGCCGTTGACTTTTTTATAGGTCAGGTGAATGGTGCCCTTATAGGCAGGGAATTCTATGTTGATCCAGCAGGGTTCTGCATCCGCACCCGAATAGGGCACCACCTGGGCGTAAACCGGGTACTCGAACCCGAAATCGCAGTTGCTCCGGTATTGCCGGTATGATTTTTCAGGCAGGTCAATGCGCGGATACCCTTTTGGCCTTGGAGTGGACCTGTTGCTGCATGACACCATCAATAAAAGGCAACACGCACCTGTAAGAATACCCCTTGCCGCCCGTAAACCCGGAACTCCTGTTTTATTCATCCCTGTGATCTTTTCTCAGTATGGACACCTGCACCTGTTTTATCCTTCGCTGGTCAACAGTTTTAATGGTGAACCGGAAGTCTTTGTATTCAATAACCTCATTTTTTCTGGGAAGTTCCTTTTTTATCTCTAGTATCAGTCCCGCCAGCGTTTCAGCCTCACCTTTCACCTCGCTTATCACCTTTTCATCCATGTTGATAATCTTAAAGAAATCATTCAGCAATACCTTGGCTTCAAACAGGAAATTGTTCTCGTCCTGTCTGACAAAGTAAGCCTCATTTCCATCTGACTCATCGGTGATCTCACCGACAATTTCCTCCAGTACATCCTCCAGGGTGACGATTCCTGAAGTTCCCCCGTATTCATCAAGCACCACAGCCATATGGATCTTACTTGTCTGGAACTCCTTCAGAAGCTCACTGATCTTTTTGATTTCAGGGACAAAATAAGGGGGGCGTATCAGGTACTGCCAGCTGAAACCATCCGGTTTTTCCAGGTGGGGCAACAGATCCTTCACATAAAGAATTCCTTTAATGT